>DWYO01000167.1 GCA_019118725.1 Candidatus Parabacteroides intestinavium
ACATTATTCTGAAACAAAGTAGACTCGCCTTCACGTTTTACGGTACGCCTGTCCAATAAGCCGGTCAGATTACTGATAGCAAAAACAAAGCGATTGTATTCTACGTTCATTCCCAAATTGATTCCGAAATCGAATGTCCGCAAATGAGGTTCCTCCTCCCGACCGAAATCGATATCCGTACTTACCTCCGTCCCACGCGTCTTCATCTTGCCGAAAAGTGAAAAATCAAATGCCGGCCCCAAAAAGATAGCCAGACGTATATCAGACAAATAGAACGTATAGACCATATTGAGCGGCACCTGAATGGAATAATAGGAATAGCTGTTATGCGCTTCCATGCCGGCCGGACTATGTTGCGAATAATAAGAGCCTCCTTGATTGATAAATCCGACTTCCGGACGGAACGACAAACCTTTATAAACCGGGACCTCCATCAATCCCGAAATTCCAAAGCCGAAATGCCCTCCCGATTCGACCTTTTTATCCACATGCTGAATCAACGAAGAGTAGGCCCCGCCTACACGCACCCCAAACTCAGCTTGGGCAAGAGCCGAAACCGTTGCCAGAACCAATCCTATTATCAATAAACTCAGCCTTTTCATAAGCATTCTCATTTTGCTATACTCCCGGCAAAGGTAATTATTCTATGCGAAAAAGGAAGCGAAATCTTGGCTTTTTTATCTGTAAATCGTATAAATCAATTTATACGATTGTGGGCTCATGGGTTTTCATACACCGACAAGCCCACAACATATAACCTACGAATTCATTTTCTTCTCAACGGGACACGTGCCATCCAGGTCAATGTACGCCAAAGCCATTCCAAAGGCCCATAATAAAACCGTTTGATCCACCAATTACTATATAGGATCTGAATAAGAACAAAGGCTATACCGACCAATAAACTTTGCAAATAGTTACACTCTACCGCCAAATTGGCGCCAAATCCATAGAATAAGGTAACTCCTACCATCGACTGCATCATATAATTGGTGACACTCATCCGACCAACAGGAGCAATCTTATCCAGCGCAGAACGCCATCCGTAATTATAATACAACAGGGTGAAGCCACAAATATAAATCATCATCAGCCCTAAATTAGCAAAAGTTCTGAACAACGTGTTGCCCACATATAGAGCATAATCTTTAACCCCCATCATAGGCAGAAGTAATACGATCAGATAAAACAAGACAAACCAGGCTATACTATAAGGTAAAGCTTTCCGGCTATATTTTATCATCAAGGCCTCATCTTTGTGAATACCCATACGCCCAACTAACATTCCGGCGATAAACAATCCCAGCAATTGCAGGTAACGGAAATTATTGATCAGCCACAACCACTTGGCAAATTGCCCCTGCCAGAGATTAAATGAAAGCACATCTGCCAACGAACCCTCCATAAAGATACCGGCACAAAGCGCATACAATTGGTTCATATAGCTATTTAAGGCCGACGGTTCATTGGGCACATTATGCTGAAGTAAAGAGACAAAACTTATAATGGCCGGTATCTGCAAGAAAAGCAATATCATAACAACCACCAACCATTTCGTCGGAACCTTATACAAAGGCACCAGCAAAAGTCCAAGGACTGCATATACTACGAAAAACTCGCCCATATACACCAATCCGTTTATATAGCCAAAAAGGAATAAAAGAATCAATCTCCACACAAAACGCATCCGGAAATCATTTCCTTTCTGTGCCTGAGAATCCATCTGCATATAGAAGCTCAATCCGAACAAGAACGAAAATATAGCATACGCCTTCCCGGAGAACAGAAAATAAACGGTATCATATACAGCCTTATCCACGCGTTGCCAGAAAAGCGAATCCACCTCGGGGACTAACGTCAGATCAAAACGCTCCATGCAATGCAGCAGCATGATACCAATCAGGGCAAAACCACGAAGCGCATCAATAGAATTGATACGCTTCTTCGGGATTATAGTCGTCATAGGCTATAATTTATTCTTCCATGGCCTTGATAACCGCTTCATTAGCTGATCTAATCTTAGCTTCGTTTATTTTAATCACCTTGCGGTCGTAAGTCATCAAACCATTTACCTCGCCTTCCACATCGGTAGTTTGTGTATAAACAGCAGCCGAGAAACCACGTTTAACCAAGTCTTTCAACATATTGGCATACTTTACATATTCAGCAGTTACCGCTTCACCATCTTTGAACTGGATATATCCCCAATTACGTTTGTTCCACCACAAGTGGCCTTCCAACGGCAAACCGATTCCGCCATATTCGCCTAATACCGTTACACGCTGAGCATCTACCAGATACATTTCCGGTCCTGGATAATTATGCAAGTCCAAGATATCACCACAAGCACGGTGATTACCACCACTTGCCGGATTAACCAAACGAGACGGATCATAATTTTCGGTCCATTCTACCACTTTCTCCGTATCGAACTGGCCCCATGCCTCATTAAACGGAACCCAAACTACCACACTCGGGTTAGAGATGCAAAGATCCATAATTTCTTTCCATTCCTGATAGTAATTTGCTACCGATTCGGCCGTACGTTCATGATAGATACCCCCATTGTAAACACGAGGTTGCCATTGATAATCTCCATGATCTCCGCTCGGCATATCCTGCCAAACCAAAATACCCTCTTTATCACAATGATAATACCAGCGTGCAGGCTCAACTTTTACGTGTTTACGAATCATATTGAATCCCCAATCTTTGGTTTTCTTGATATCATACAACAAAGCCTCATCAGTAGGAGCGGTATACAATCCATCCGGCCACCAGCCTTGATCCAACGGACCATATTGGAACAACGGTTTATTGTTCAAGAACATACGCATGATGCCATTCTTATCCTTCTCGGCTGATATCTTACGGAATGCCGTATAAGACTTCACTACATCCACGGTTTTTCCTTTCTGAGTCAAGGTAATGCTCATGTCATACAAATAAGGATTTTCCGGAGACCACAAAGTAGGATTGTTTACACCCAGACGGATTTCCTGTCCTTGTATGCCTTTAGCCGATGCTACGATCTGACCTTTATCCATCAATTTTACTTCTACGATAGAAGAAGCATCTCCTTCTTGGGATGTGCTGACGGTTACGCCCAATGTATTGGCGTCAATATTCGGAATAGACTTGATAGCCGTAATATGATTCGAAGCGACCGGTTCCAACCAAACCGTTTGCCAGATACCGGTTACCGGAGTATACCAGATGCCTTCCGGACGGGAAGTCTGCTTGCCCCTCGGCTGATATCCCTTATCACTCGGATCCCAAACACGTACAACAAGCTTCTGGGCACCTGATCCTTTCAGATACGGAGTGATATTAAACGAGAATGGAGTAAAACCACCCTTATGCGAACCAATCAGTACATCGTTTACAAACACCTCGGCTTTCCAATCTACGGCACCGAAATTCAGCACGACATCTTTTCCTTTCCATTTAGATGGAACTGTAAAAGATCTCTTGTACCACAATTCATTCTTCTCTCCTACCTCTTTCTGTACACCGGAAAGAGATGATTCGATGGCAAACGGAACCAGGATTTTACCATCGAATGCCGATGGCTCTGCTTCGCCTACCGGCTTAACGGCATATTCCCATTCCCCATTCAAATTTTGCCAATCAGCACGTTCCATCAAAGGACGCGGATATTCCGGCAATACCTGTTGCGGATTAATCTGTTCCGCCCACTTCGTCTTAATCTTATCGCCAGCGGGCTTCCACTGAGCTTGCGCGCATAGAGTAAATGCCAATGCGCAACACATCAATAAGGTCTTCTTCATAAGTTTGAGTTTTAATAGTATATTATGATTAATTTGTTTACTTACCCGTTTGCATGGTCTGCTCCAGGAGCTTCATGTAATATCCGCCTACCACCGAACGGGCACGGAATCCCACCGATTTGGCATCGGTCGTTTCATGCCAATCGCTCAACGGCATACGGGTTGTCGTTTCATTTGCATATTTATAAATCGGATCAACCAAAGCATGGAAATCCTCCATATTGCCCGTCAAACAAGCCGACCACATAATCCAATCCGTCTTTGTATACGTCTTGCGGCTATCCAAAGGCAAACCATAGGCATTCTGATGAGTGCGGTAATAAGCCATCTCGGTAGAAGCAATCTCCGGATCAAAAATCTGCATACCGAACAACTTATCCCAAATCAGATTATATTTCTGGCTCCACGTGCCGGACTTGTCAAATGTCAGTTTGTAATGATCTCCGTCCTGCGCCATCTCTTTCCATTTAGCCGCCATATCCCGTGCCGCACGGATATACTTCTCTGAGGTTTCCTTCTCGCCCAGCATCTCCGCCAATTTACCATAACCGGCTATACCCATGATAGCTTTAATAGACAGGTTGGCATTATGGGCGAAATGCCCTGCGAAGTCATCCGTACACAACTGATTAGCCGGGTCCAATCCCTCTTTCAACAGATAGTTGGCCCATGTGGTAAGAACCTCCCAATGCTTCTTGGCGTAATCCGCATTCCCTTCGCGCAAGGCTATGGCAGTGGTCAGAATCAGCATATTGCCACTTTCTTCCACCGGCATATCACCTCCATAGGTCTGTCCGTTGGCTAATGGATAAGTACCGACATCATGTGCCGCAAAAGGCTTTGTCCATTTTCCACTTTCACTATATTCGAAAATGAAATTCATCATTCCCTTCAACAGCTCCGGATTATAAACCAAGAATAAAGGCGAAGACGGGTAAGTGATATCCACCGTTCCGATAGAACCATTGCTGAAATTTTCTTTGGAGAAGAACAACAGATTCCCCTCTTTATCCTGAACCAGCTTATGAGCGGCTATCGACTGGCGATAAACCAATGCGCAGAGCTCGGCATACTTTTGTCCGCCCACATTCCGCGTAGCATCAACCAATTCCTTATCAAACGCGCGACAACGCTGCATGATGGCATCATACTCTTGTCTGGCATTGTCCAATACCTGCGGCATATCCACCTCGCCATTATGCTTCCAATAGGCCATCCGGTTATCATTAAAATACTGGATAGAATAAATATCATCATATCCAATCATGGCATAACCTTGCGCCATATTGACCTTACCCAGGTTTTCACTAAAACCTAAATAGTGCTCCGTGGTCGAAGCTTCCAGGTTTTTATCAGTCTGGAAAGTCCCTTGCTCGGCAAACGATTTCTTCATCGTTAAGAAATCGCCCACGCCAATGGTTGTATTGGGTTTCTTTTCCGATACCAGATAGAAATACCCCCAATCAATACGCACATCATCCCCCCGTGTTTGCAGGATAGGCTGATCTACCGTACCGGTCTTGGCCCATACCAATCCGTTGGCCGACTCTTCCACTTCAGACGACACCTTTTGCCCCGGCACATTGGTTGCCCAAGCCGATGAAGCCTCCAGGAATACCTGCACGTCATGCTTCGCTCCATCCAAAGATTTTACTTGATACGAAAGATAATTGACCGGACGACTCATCAAATCCAAATCGTCCATCAACAAAGGAGCCGTAAAGACTACATCCAATTGAACCGGACCGCATTCAAAAGCATAATAAGTCTGCGTAGGCATAACCGTGACCGAGGTCTGCTTGGCCACCTGGTCAAAGAAGGTAGAGTTAGGTTGTTTTTCTGAAAGGCCAAAATCCAGATAAGCCCCTCCGGTAGTATTGTGACAATGCGCCGCAATGACATTCTTTCCCGGCTTCAACGTGGCTTTCACCTCATCGGTCAGTTCCAGCACCACATCATTTTTCCACACATAACCGGTAGAAAGCACTTCCTTTCCATTAATATAAAGCTGGAACACATCATCATGCGAATAAAGCAGATAAATATCCTTTCCGCTTAAATCATCCTTCAAGTCAAACGTCCGGCGAACCCAAATATCCGGTTCTTTCCAGACCGTTGATAGATGTTGCATCTCCGGCGTACCAAAAGCCGCTTTACCTTTTGTCCATGATGAATCGTTATAATCGGTAGAGATCCAATCTCCCGAAGGTTTATTTTTAGTATAAGAGGCATCCCACTTCTCTAAAGCTGCCGTAGGGAGTATCGACCTCAAAGGCAACGACTCTTTTCCCATAAAACGATAATTCTCGCCATCCACACGCAAGACACCCAGCAAAGGAAAAGCTTTGCCCGTCCAATGCAAAGTCTGGTTTTGGTACAGCTCATTGTCAAAAGACCAGCCACTGGTATAAGGATCAATCGTCACTAAGGGATAGGCCGGAGCCCGTAAATCATTTTTATCTACCGGAGTAAAATATTCCGAAGATTGTTGTTGGGGTGCCGTACATGAAGTCAGCCACACCATCCATAAAGAAAGAATAAAAAGGATTTGTTTCATGGTACAAATGTCCGTTTTTATGTTAATAAATAAATTGCTTTTTAATAAAGACGCGATAAAGATACTTCTCCCCTAACACACCCCCTCTCCTTTTAAAATTTATTTAGAAATATAAGGATATATAAGTTAGAAGATTCATGCCTATCTTTGATTTCGTTCATGCCTATCTTTGATTTCATTTATGCCTATCTTTTGCTGAAAAGATAGGCATAAACGAGAAGAGACATAAACTTAAATCTATGGTAATGTTACCGGACTATCCCAATGCCTCTTTGATAATCTCGCCTACCGTAGGATGCGGGAAAACAAAAGAATGGATTTCATCAGCCTTCATTCCTTTTTCAATGGCCATTCCTGCAATTACAATCAACTCGGAAGCCGGATTTCCTAAGATATGCGCTCCAATCAGGACATTATCTTCAGACAAAATCAGCTTGCATACGCCATTTCCCAACTCATTCTCGGCAACAAATCGGCCAGAGAAAGCCATCGGAACTTTCTTCACCTGATACGCCGTTCCGCTTGCCTGCAATTCCTCTTCCGTCTTACCTACTCCAGCTATTTCCGGATTCGTATAAACCACTCCGGGGATAGCCCGATAGCTCATCGGACGATTCTTCCCTAAAATATGGTCAATAGCCACCTCAGCCTCACTAACCGCGGTATGCGCCAACAGGGAGAATGCCGTGATATCTCCGCAAGCATAGACATTAGGCAACGAAGTCTGCATGTATTCGTTGACTTTTATTCCATTACGGAACGGTTCTACCTGGAGATTTTCCAGCCCAAACCCTTTGGTTACCGGCCGGCGACCGACACTCAACAGAATTTTATCGCCCTGTATGGTAAAGGGTTCTCCCTCCTTTTCAACACACACCTCCGTACCCCGTACCGATGTCACTTTATGTCCTAAATAAAACTTCACACCACGTTTCGCATATTCGGCCTGCAACAAGTCAGATAGCTCTTTGTCCATCGGGCCTAATATCTTATCCAGCATCTCCACGACATGCACCTCTGTCCCCATACTATTGAAGAAAGAAGCAAATTCCATACCGATTACACCTCCACCTATAATAACGACCGATTTCGGCAACTCCTTGCTTTGCAACGCTTCCCGGCTGGTCCAGTAATCGGTCTCCGTCAAGCCTTCAATAGGCGGAATAACCGTTTCCGATCCGGTACAAATCAACAGGCGAGAAGCCTCATACGTGTTTTCCCCACACGTGATCGTTAGCGTACCATCCTCGGCTCTTCCCTGGATGAAAGCCTCCCCGGCAATCACCTCCACCCCGCTTTCCTTCATCTTCATGCGGATTCCGGCGGTCAGCTTCTTGACCACCTTGTTCTTACGTGCCACAATCTTGGCATAATCGAAGGTCGGATTTTCGGCACTGACCGCATACTTCGTTGCGTGCTTGATTGTGTCATAGGTCTTTGCCGAATAGAGAAGCGTCTTAGTCGGTACGCATCCTTCGTTCAAACAAACTCCGCCTAAAGCGTTTTTTTCAAATAAAAGGGTCGACAAACCACCCTTGGCTGCTCTCTCGGCAGCTGTATAACCGGCAGGTCCTCCGCCGATAATTGCTACATCGTATACCATTGCTTATTTGTATGTTTGGATTAATCTTTTATCTGAATCTCCGGATTGAACTTACGCAAACACCGCACGAACTCCTTTTTGTCCTTCGGAGAAATCAATAACCATTGGAGATTACCTTTATATATAATAATACGGTCTAACGAAAGCGCATAGCTGGAAACGGGCATAGCCGTTGCTTCGATAGCCGAGATTTCTTCTATCTTGATTTTCTTCTCCGGGAATATGCTGCAATGTACTATCAGATAGCCATCGGCCGTAATGCGATACCAGGTGGTCAACAACATGTGTACCAGCATCAGGGTAGCCAACAAGGAGGTTATCATGACCAATGGTGTGGAACCGGAAACAAAAGCCAATATCGTAGTCAACGCCATGACCCAAAGAACACCGTGGTACCACCAACCTACTTTCGATTTGAATTCTCTATCCATATTTTTGAATTTTTGAGTTTTTGGGGGTGCAATTTACGAAAAGAATTTGGAGAAAAAAAGAAACCCTTGTATTTACCTGCATCGCGCAGCCAAACACAAGGGGATAAGTTTTGATTAAGCACTAATTATGTTATGAGAAAAAGAGTTTTGGTTTGTTTAGTTTTAATCG
>DWYO01000168.1 GCA_019118725.1 Candidatus Parabacteroides intestinavium
AATTACAATGATTTCCTCTATGATGAAGACAATGATTTCAAGAATGAAAATCCGCAAAATGGGATGATTGTGGCTGAGGATAATCAGTTTATCAATCATGACAAGCATAACTATTTCTGGAAAATACATTATCGGCATCCTTTTGCGGAAAAACTTTTTTTGCATGCAGGGTATATAGGGCGTCTTACCCAAGAGACCTATACCAATGAGGTGAATAACAAGCAAGAAGAAATATGGCAAGCCAATCCGGCAAAAAGTTATCGGTATGAATTTACCCGTAATCTGAATCTGTTTTTCCTTTCATTAGCCAAAAAAGCAGAGGTATGGGAAGGTGAAATCGGCTTACAGGCAGAGGTGGGCAGACGGGAGATGAAGGAGGCTGATCAGGTGACGACCAAAGCGTTCCACCTTTATCCGCAAGCCCGCTTGGTTTATCATCTGACCGATGAGCAGCAATTAGCGTTAAGCTATCAACAACGGGTGATTCGTCCGTTAGGATCCGAATTGAACTCGTATGTGGATAATAGCGATGCAACGCATATCTTCAAGGGAAACCCTGATTTGAAAGATGAATATGTTCATTCAGTGGAACTCAGCTATCAGTTAGGCATATCTAATTTCCGATTGAGGCCTGCTTTGTATTTCCGGAGTCGTACAAACCGTATTGTAGAGGTGGCTGAACAAATGAGTGAGGAAACTATCTGGCAAAAAGTGAATGCAGGGATCAGCCGTTCGGCTGGAGCCGATTTGTCCATGCGTTGGCAACCCCTTCAGGTGCTTACGCTCGGGGCTTCCGGAAATGTGTTTCGGGATGAGATAGACGGACGAACAATCGGGTATGGTGAAAAGAAATCGTTGTGGTGTTGGGATGTGAAGGGGAGTGCCGAATGGCTTATTACACCGACCACCCATTTACAGATTGACGGCTTTTATGTCTCTGACCAGCTTACTCCGCAGGGGAAAGTGAAAAGTCGTTATGTGGTTAATGCGGGCCTTTCTCAATATTTCCTTCAGAAGCGCCTTTGTGCCAGCCTTAGTGTACACAACCTGTTTGATTCGTTGGAAGAGACGACCCTCATCTCTACCCCGAATATGCAGATGGAGCAGATCCGTAATCGGGATGCGCGGGTAAGTTGGCTTACATTGACTTATAAATTTTAGGACGAATATCCGCCGGCTTTTGAAATTATTTTTATAAATACGTTTGTTTATGAGTGTTTTTATTGCCAACTTTGTATCAATAAAGAAAAACCGATAAAAACAGATTGATTTTTCAGACTCCAAAAGAAAAAAGGTAAGGATGGTTAGCATAAAAGAACGCGATATGAAAACAGAAATTCGGAGGCAGGAAAATAGTAGCAAGATTACTATGACGAAAAAAAGTTTGATCCAGCATTTGATTCGTTTTGGCGCTTCTACGCTTGCGGATATAGCAAAAGATTTGGATTTAAGTATTCCAACGGTTGCCAAATTTACTACAGAGCTGATCAAAGAGGGCTACATTTTGGATTTGGGCAAAACAGATGCTTTTACGGGACGAAAACCTAATCTTTACGGCTTGAATCCGAAAGCCGGATACTTTGTCGGCATAGATGTCCAGCATAAGAAAGTGTGTCTGGGTATGACCGATTTTGCCGGGACTCTAATGGGTGATATAATCTCTGTCCCTTATTTGCTGGAGGATACCCCTCAGGCATTAGACCGGTTATATACAATTATCAAGGACTATGTTGGAACTCATTCGATTTCAAAGAAGAAAATCATGGGAATTGGTGTTAATATCGCCGGGAAAGTCAATCCTATGACGGGGTATTCTTATTCCTATTTCCAGTTTGATAAGGAGCCTTTGGCGGATACAATGACCCAACAAATCGGTTTTCCGGTATATTTGGACAATGACTCACGGGCAATGGCTTATGGGGAATATATGTCTGGCGATTTTAAGGAGGACAAAAAGAGTCTCTTGTTTATTAATTTGAATTGGGGATTGGGGGCCGGACTTATTATTGACGGGAAACCCTATTATGGCAAATCTGGTTTTTCTGGTGAGATTGGTCATATTTGTGCGTTGGATAATGAGATAATCTGCAATTGCGGGAAGAAAGGATGTCTGGAAACGGAAGTGTCCGGCCTTGCCGTTGAGCGGATTTTACATGAACGCATGGCGCAGGGATGTTCAACGGTTATGGCGGATTATATTCAGAAGAAAGGCGAATTGTTGTTGGAAGATTTTGTCGATGCGGTGCATAAAGGTGATGTGTTATCGATAGAAATCGTGGAACAACTCGGATTTATTTTGGGGCGTGCCCTTGCGGGGTTGGTCAATCTGTTGAATCCGGATATGGTAGTGGTTGGAGGTCCGTTGGCCGGAACAGGTGATTATCTGCGCTATCCGATGCAAAGTGCCATTCAGAAATATTCTCTCAGTCTGTTGATACGGGAAACCCAGGTAAGCCTTTCTCCAATGAATGAGCGTTCAGCTTTGATTGGAGCATGCCTGCTTTCTCGTAGCCGAATATTAGATATTATATAATAAGGTATGCAAAATATCAAGAACCTGACAGAAGGACCTATTCGCAGGCAATTGTTCAATTTGGCGATTCCTATCATGGGGACCTCTTTTATCCAGATGGCTTATAGCTTGACGGACATGGTATGGGTAGGACGCTTGGGAAGCGGGGCAGTTGCAGCAGTAGGTGCCGTAGGTATATTGGCCTGGCTGATTCAATCGATCTCGTTGATGAACAAAGTAGGAGCGGAGGTATCGGTGGCCCATTCTATTGGCGCACGCAATTATGAGGAGGCCAAGTGTTATGCATCGCACAACCTGACAATGGCACTTTGCATTTCGCTGGTTTTAGGGACTATCTTATTTGTGTTTGCCAGACCCTTTATCGGTCTATATGGACTGAGCGAGGATATAGCCAATCAAGCGGTAGAATACTTGCGGATTATCGCAACCGGATTTCCTCTTGTCTTTCTGGCCTCGGCCTTTACAGGAATCCATAATGCGGCGGGAATGAGCAAGATTCCATTCTACGTGAGTGGGAGTGGGCTGGTGATGAATATGATTCTTGACCCGCTATTTATTCTTGGCTTTGGTTGGGGAACGGCCGGAGCCGCCTATGCCACATGGCTATCCCAGTTTACGGTAGTGCTTCTCTTTTTGTATCAAGTTAAAATCAAGAAACGTCTTTGGGTGGATTTCACGCTTTTTATCCCGATGAAAAGGCGTTTTTGCGCCAAGATAGTTCGTTTAGGCTTGCCGGTCGCTCTATTGAACTCCTTTTTTGCGGTTATCAATCTGTTGATGGGGCGTACCGCTACTACTTATGGTGGGCATATAGGCCTGATGGCATTGACCGCCGGTGGGCAGATAGAGGCAATAGCCTGGAATTCATCACAGGGGTTCAGTACGGCTTTGAGTACCTTTACCGCCCAAAATTATGCGGCTCGGAGGAAAGAACGTATCGATGCCGCCTATAGGACAACACTTTGGATGACCTCTATATTCGGTTTAGTCTGTACGTTGCTTTTCGTCTTTTGGGGAAGCGAATTGTTTTCCCTTTTTGTCCCGGAGCAGGCCGCTTATCAGGCCGGAGGCGAATTCTTGCGTATTGACGGGTATTCCATGATGTTCATGATGATAGAAATAACGATGCAGGGCTTGTTTTATGGTACAGGCCGTACCGTTCCTCCGGCTATTATCAGTATTACGTTTAACACCTTGCGGGTACCTTTGGCTATTTATTTGGGTGCGATAGGTTTGGGAATTACCGGAGTGTGGTGGGCAATCTGCATCTCCAGCACCTTGAAGGGAATCGTTTCGTTTATTTGGTTCCGTATTTTGGAAAAGAAAATATGGTGAAAAAGATACCGGATATTAAATTCGTTCGTATTTTTGTCCGCGATAATATAAAAATGAAAGAAATAATGAAAGAGAATAAACAGAAAGCAGGTACGCTTTGCGTCCAGGCCGGATGGAAGCCGAAGAATGGCGAGCCCCGTGTGTTGCCGGTCTATCAAAGTACGACATTCAAGTATGAAACGAGCGAGCAGATGGCCCGTTTGTTCGATTTGAAGGAAAGCGGATATTTCTATACACGTTTGCAGAACCCTACCAATGATGCGGTGGCTTCTAAGATTGCAGCGTTGGAGGGAGGTGTTGCGGCTATGCTGACCTCTTCCGGGCAAGCGGCCAATTTCTTTACCTGCTTCAATATTTGTGAGGCGGGAGACCATATCGTGAGTGCGACCAGCATCTATGGTGGAACTTATAATTTGTTGGGCGTCACCTTGAAGAAGATGGGAATCGATTGCACGTTTGTGGATCAGGATGCGGATGAAGCGGAGATTGAAAAGGCTTTCCGTCCAAATACCAAGATGATGTTTGGTGAGACGCTATCCAACCCCGGTGTGATGGTGCTGGATATCGAGAAGTTCGCCCGTATCGCTCATAAGCATGGCGTGCCGCTGGTGGTGGATAATACTTTTGCGACTCCGATCAATTGCCGGCCTTTTGAATGGGGGGCAGATATTGTGACTCATTCGACCACTAAATATATGGACGGACACGCATGTTGTGTGGGTGGAGCTATTGTGGATAGCGGGAATTTCGATTGGGAGGCTCATGCCGATAAATTCCCCGGCTTATGCCAGCCGGATGAGTCCTATCATGGATTGACTTATACGAAAGCTTTTGGGAAATTGGCCTTTATCACAAAGGCTACCAGCCAGTTGATGCGTGATTTGGGGTCTATTCAGTCTCCGATGAATGCATTCTTGTTGAACTTAGGTCTGGAAACTCTTCATTTGCGTGTTCCGCAACATTGTAAAAATGCGCAGATTGTAGCCGAGTGGCTGGAGAAATGCGATAAGGTGGCATGGGTCAATTATCCGGGCCTGAAGAGCAATAAATATTATGAGTTGGCTCAGAAGTATTTGCCTAATGGCTTATGTGGTGTCCTTTCTTTCGGATTGAAAGGGGGCCGGGATGTGGCGATTCGTTTTATGGATAACCTGAAGCTGGTAGCTATTGTGACGCATGTGGCGGATGCCCGTTCGTGCGTGCTTCATCCGGCCAGCCATACCCATCGTCAATTGACCGATGAACAATTGCTTGAGGCGGGTATTGCGCCCGATTTGATTCGTTTCTCGGTCGGCATCGAGAATGTAGAAGATATCCTTGCCGATATTGAACAGGCGTTGGCAAAATAAGGAAATTTAAAAATGCAGAGACTCAAGGATACAGAGGTTTATTCGAATTTTCTCGTAATGAATACTCTGTGACCTTGAGTTGAGCGTTTGCCTTTCCCGGAAATTCATGCCTATGTTTGATTCCATTCATGCCTATGTTTGCCGACGTTCATGC
>DWYO01000169.1 GCA_019118725.1 Candidatus Parabacteroides intestinavium
CTATCTATATTATGATGTTCTCCTAAATGCCATCCCATTTCATCAATAGGTGCAGCCAGGGCGTCAAGATCTTTTTCGGTGATGCCACATTCTCCCAATCGGGTTTTCAATCCCATTTGTTTGAAGAATTCTTCACAGGCTGCGATGGCTTTCCATGCACGTTCGTCTTCTGTTCCTTGGTTGATGCCAAATACGGCATGGCCCATTTGAATAAGTTTGGCTTTTTTCTCTTCAAACATATAAGTCATCACTCCGGGTAGGAGAATAGCTAATGTCTGAGCATGGTCTAATCCGAACTGAGCCGTCAAAGCATATCCCATACGGTGTGAAGACCAATCTTGTGGGACACCTTGCCCTATCCAAACATTCAAGGCATTGGTTGCTGCCCACATCAAATTGGCGCGTATGTCGTAATCATGGGGATTATCCAGTACTTTCAACCCTTCTTCATGAATGACGCGCATCAGCCCTTCCGCAAACTCATCTTGTACTTTGCCATTCACCGGATAGGTCAGATATTGTTCTACTACATGAATAAACGAATCTACAACTCCGTTAGCTACTTGGCGCGGAGGCAAGGAATAAGTCACTTCCGGGTCAAGGATTGAAAACTTCGGGAAAATCAATGGAGAGGAGAAATTCAATTTCTGCCCTGTCTCAATGCGTGAGATTACTGCCCGTTCGTTCATCTCAGAACCGGTAGCAGCCAGCGTCAAGACTACCCCTATGGGCAAAGCCCGTTCGGGATGGACTCCTTGGGTGAAGAGGTTCCACGGTTCTTCGTCTAAATATGCCGCAACAGCCATGAACTTGGTGGCATCAATGACCGATCCCCCACCTACGGCCAACAGGAAATTTATTTTTTCTTGACGTATCAATTCAACCGCTTTCAGGCAGGTCTCATAATGGGGATTGGCTTCTATACCGCCGAATTCCAGCGTATCGAAGTCGGCAAGGGCATTCTTTACTTGTTCATAGATACCATTTTGCTTGATGCTTCCCCCTCCGTAAACAATCAATATCCTGCTTTGGCTTGGAATCAAGTGGGGGAGGCGGGCTATCATGCCTTTGCCGAACGCTATCTTAACCGGATTGGCAAATTCAAAGTTATTCATATTTATTTCGCATTAAAGCTTCTTAACTTTATTTCGGTCAGTTTCTGTTTGGTATTCAACGGAAAGTCATTATTCATCATCCACGCATAATAGGAAGGGTCTATTTTGAAGACTTCTTGCACCAAACGTCCTTTATACTTTCCGAAGTTAAATACCTCTTCACCTTTATCATTGTAGACCATGCGTCCGGCAAAGTCTACATTATTGGTGAAGCAAGAAAAATCCGATAGGAATTTTACGTCATTCTTCAGTTCCGGGTACCGGTCCAATTGCGCCTTTAGCACTTCATAGGTGGCCATTGTATCAGCTGCTGCGGTATGCGCATTTTCCAGATTCTTATTGCAATAGAATTTGTAGGCAGCCGACAGGGTCCGTTGTTCCATTTTATGGAAAATGGTTTGTACGTCAATGAATCTTCGGCGGGTTAAGTCGATATCAACTCCTGCACGCAGAAACTCTTCTGCCAAAAGCGGTATGTCGAAGCGGTTGGAATTGTATCCGGCCAAATCACATCCCTCTATTTGTGCCGCTAAATTCTTGGCGACTTCTTTGAATTTCGGGCAGTCTTTCACATCTTCGTCTGTAATGCCATGAATAGCCGTAGATGCCGGTGGAATAGGAATTCCCGGATTGATTCGCATTGTTTTTGTCTCCTCTTTCCCGTTCGGAAAGACTTTCACGTATGAGATTTCGATAATCCGATCCTTTACGATATCGATCCCCGTTGTTTCCAGGTCAAAGAAGACCAGCGGACTTTTTAGGTTGAGTTGCATGTTGTTCTTTCCTTATTTATTCGTTCAGCATCATAGGCATCAACAAGGTTACCAAATCTTCGTTTTCTTCGTTTTCAGCGGGCACGATTACACCTGCACGCGAAGGGTCAGCCAGTTCGAAGATAATCTCCTCAGAGCTGATGTTGCTTAAAATCTCGATCAGGTAGGTCGCGTTGAATCCGATATTTAAATCTTGTCCTGTATATTGGCACGGGATCCGTTCTTCGGCGGAAATGGAGAAATCAATATCCTGAGCAAAGATTGTCATCTCGTCTGCTTTTAATTGCAATTTAATCAGGCTGCTTGCTTGAGAAAAGACCGAGACGCGCTTCAGTGCGGCAAGGAACGAAAGGCGGTCTGTTGTTACCTTATACGGATTCTCTTGGGGAATCACGCTGTTGTAGTTCGGATAACGTCCTTCAATCAAACGGCAGACCATTTCGAAGTTCTCGCAAATCAAGTAAGCATTGTTCTCATCGAATTTGACATTGACCATACCCTCATCTTTTGCCAGAATGGTCTTTAACAGGTTTGCCGGTTTCTTAGGCAAGATAAAAGAGGCTCTTTCCGGTGCTTTTACCGAGAAGTTGCGTAGGCGTACCAGCTTGCGTCCGTCTGAAGCCACGAATGTCAGACTATCTGTTTGGATGTCGAAATATACGCCATTCATTACCGGACGTAATTCATCATCTGCTGTTGCAAACAAAGAACGATTGATGCCATTCAATAATGTTTTACTGTCCAAGGAGATGGAGATAGCCGTTGCATTTAAAGGCTTCTGTTGTGGATAAGTGTCGCCTTTTGTTCCGATAAAATTATATTTTCCGTTTTGGAAATAGATGAATATCTCCAGGTTATTATCGTTAATGTCGAAAGTAAGCGGTTGTTCCGGTAATTCTTTGAGCGGATCCAGAATGTTTTTTGCCGATAAGGCAAATACGCCTGAACCTTGCGCATTCATTACTTGCACCGAAGAGACCAGTCTTGTCTCGGCATCTGCGGCGGTAATAGTCAGGGTATCTCCCTCCAGGCTGAATAGAAAGTTGTCCAGGATAGGCAACGAATTTTTGGAAGCGATAACCTTGCTCACTGATTGTAAGCGAGAAGATAAAGCTGTACTTGATACATCGAATCTCATAGTTGTTTATTGCATTTATTATTTTAATCCACCATTAAGTTTGTAAGTTCTTTAGTCTCTGAGTTTTTTAGTTGTCAAGTTTAAGAAACGTATAAACTAATTAAACGTCAAAACTAAATAACTGCTTAAAAACGGGTAGGAGGGGTGGAAATAGGAATGGATTCCATCCTTCTCCCAATGGACAAAGTTAGGTATTTATTTCAAATAAAAGATAGAATAGGAGAATAAAAAAAGCCCTTTCCCATGGGGGAAAGAGCTTTTCTCTATACCTTAATAAGAA
>DWYO01000170.1 GCA_019118725.1 Candidatus Parabacteroides intestinavium
AGAAATTGGGTATTTCATCAACTCCTCTGCCATTTACTTGCCTTATCCCTCTTTTCCCGCAGTCTCTTCGTTGCACGTAAAATTCAGAACCCGACAAGAAAGCCGATAAAGGCTTCAAAATGAGGGAAAAGAAAAACAAGAGTTAAACGATTAAAAGGACATATTATGCACAGCAAGATTTTTCAAATTACAGAGGAGAAGCCCCTAAAGGACAACATCCTGAATGACTGCACTCTTGAACAGGGAGACGGACATTATTATGACTATTGTTCGGAAATTGATGTGGAAGAACGCAAGTTTCATATTGACAACCTGATAAACAATATCTTACCCAAAGGTATGTTTACCCTTGTTTCAGAGGACACAATCCGATACAACGGAGGAGCGGACAAATGGAAAGAGGAATTTGTGGCAACTCTGCAAGAAAAGGCGAAAGCCGTCACCACAGAGAACTGCACGATGTGGATTGGAGAAGTGTACCAACTTGAAAAATACCTCAAAAATCCGCTTGATACAGGTTATCAATTCTATATGGACGAGTTGTGCATCAACGGGGCAGCCGAACAATCCTATGAGTTCCTGCGTGCGGCGAGCCAATTAGAACCGGGAACATTGTTATACATCGGTGGAGTTATTGACTATCATTTCTAAACTTATGAGGACGAGAAGAATGACCAAAGAACAGGGGAAACGCTGTAACATCAGCAGGTTTCCGAACTTTCACTGCACAGGCAGTATCAAAGGAATGAAACGGTTGTTTTATGGACAACAGGCATTGCTGATAAAGAGTGGAGCGTATATCTACAATGTATCAAGTGAACCCAATATTTATTATCAAGCAAAATAATCGGTATGAAAGGAACAGAACAATTCAAGCAGACCATAAAGGCATATCTGGACGAAAGAGCCAAGACAGACGAACTTTTTGCCGTGTCGTATGCCAAAGAGAACAAGAATTTGGACGATTGTATCACATTTGTACTCAATCAAGTAATGGCGATATGCAAAGAGGGCGGTTGTGGTATGACCGATGACGAGGTGTATTCGCTCTGCACCCACTATTATGATGAAGACAATATCGAGGTGGGCAAAGCTGTCAACTGCGGTGTGATAGTCAACCACAGGGTGGAACTCACTCCCGAAGAACAAGCCGAAGCAAGGGAAAAGGCACTCAAAGCCTATCAGGACGAGGAACTGCGCAAAATCCAACAGCGCAACAGCAGACCCAAACCCACACCGAAAGCGGTCAGACAAGAACCCGAACAGCCATCACTATTTGATTTTTGATTATGAGAGCCAAGACGAGATTACAGCATAAGGTAGTAACCGCTAACGGGCGGTTGCTGCCACTGACAGAGAAACAGCAGTTGTGGGCGTTCCGGCACTGCCTGAGCCACTATGCGTTCCGCACCAAAAGCGGTAAGACCACCTGTATGGATTGTGGACACCAATGGAATGAGACCAAAACAAAGAACTGCCATTGCCCTTGTTGCGGTACAAGATTGGAGATACGCGACACCTTACAGCGGAAATATAGAAACAAGTCATACTATTCCATTCTAACGACCCAAGACGGATTTCAGGTTCAGAGAGTGTTCCTTTTGACGGCTGATTACCGCAAGGGGAAGAAGGCAGAGTATTATTCTATGGAAATAGTCCGCTATTGGTTGGATGACAACGGCAGGACGGCAGTAACAGCGTTAAGGCGCACAATCGGCTATTATCAAGACAGTTTTGTCTTTGACAATTGTCTGGAATTGCGTAACGACAACGATGTTTACAGGCGGATTGCCGATTGCAGGGTCTATCCATATTATTCAGCCACTGCCAAGTTAAGGCGTAACGGATTGAAAGGCTCTTTGTCAGAGATTGAACCAATGGAACTGATGAAATCCCTGCTGAAAGACAGCAGAGCCGAAACGATGTTCAAGGCAGGTCGGAAAAAGGACTTGGACTATTTCCTGCAACATCCTATGTACCTTGATTTATATTGGAACACTTACAAGATTGTCATGCGTAACCAATACCATATATCGGATATTTCCCTTTGGGTGGATTACATTCGTTTGCTTGAGAGGTGTGGCAAGGATATTCACAATGCCCATTATGTCTGTCCTTTGGACTTGAAAGCCGAGCACGACCGCTACCAAGAACGGGCAAGGGTTATCCAAGAGAGGGAAAAACGTGAAGCGCAGAGAAAAAAGGCATTGGAGAGCGAAAAACGTTTCAGAGAGTTGAAAGGCAAATTCTTCGGATTGTCATTCACAGACGGCTTGATTGTGGTCAGCGTATTGGAGAGCGTGGATGATTATTACAAAGAGGGAAACGCACTGCACCATTGCGTGGGACAATGCGAATATTACCTCAAACCCAACTCATTGGTTTTCTCGGCACGGATAGACAACAAACGCATTGAGACCGTAGAATTGTCGCTTGATACTTTCAAAGTCCTGCAATCAAGAGGGCTTTGTAACCGAAACACGGAATATCACGACCGCATCATTCAGCTTGTACAGAAAAACGCACGAAAAATCCGTAAGCGGATGACAGCATAATCCGCTTTGTCCTTTTTGCCAGCCACTTGTTATGATTATATTGTAGCAGGTGGCTTCAAGTCCGGCTACGGCTGCCCTCCGATTGCCGTAGCGATTACAATTTTAATTCTACCACTAAAAGGTAATGCGTAATTCATTATAAATTAATACGATACAATGTATATCCACTTATATGTCCACTCGTACCACTTTTAGAACCACTTAAAGCCTGATACCGTTTTATTCACCAAACCGCCCATTGTAACCTTTTGGAGTATCCTCCTTTGAGCCGGCTCCCACGCCACATGGTCTTGTTTTATCGTGCAAAGGTACTGCGCCGGGAGAATGCCAAGTGCCGCTTCGCTAACAATTCAGTGGAATTAACGACAACTTTCCACGAATGTTCCATTAGTGGTATTTCATTAACTCCCTGTTTGTTCACTTGTCTTATCTCCCTGTTTGCGCTGTCTTTAATGCACATAAAACAGTTCCCTGTGGCGAAGTCGGAAGGCTTCCAAGCAAAGGGAAAAGAAAAAAGTTTAACATCAAATTTATTAAGAAATGGAGTACAACAATCAACTGTCGGAGAACGACAAACGCTTTGCGGACGAGTTCTCAAACTATGTGAACGGAAAAATGGCTTCACCCCGAAAGGTCGGTAAGGCATTGGCGGATGACCACCGTTATTTGGTCAACGAAAAAGCCAAACTGATGTTCTACTTTATGGAGCAACTGGCGGAAAACTGGCATAAAGGCAAGTATGACCAGCGCAACGAATGGGCGTGCCGTCTGGCAGCGGAAGCCATTGACCATTTGGCGGAAAACAACCTTTATCATTTGCCCGAAGAATATTACGAAAACCATAAACAGTAACAGGTATGCAGACATTTCAAATCACCATCCCCCAATGGAACATAACAGAGTTGAACGGTTACGAGCCGATGACCACTTTTTGGCAGGATTTCTCCATTGCCGACAAGTTCGGTAACAATGCCATCGCCGACACATACAGGCGAGCCAAATCCGAATGGAAAGACAACTACAAGTATTGGACGGAACTCTGCCTTGTCCTTAATCACAAGATATGGCAGTGGCACGAGAGAGATAGGCAGAAAGCCATTCTCTACGACAAGCTATGGAGAGAAGCGGACGAGATGACTTCTGAATGGTCGGACGAAAAGCAGGAGTATTATTTTCAAGTAACGGATTAAACCAACTTGTGGGGAAATGTAAAAAGTTTCCCCACGCAAAACCCTCACAAGATGACTGCCAAAGAACAGATACAGAGAATAACGGACATTGCCCGGGAAAAAGGCTGGAGCGTGAGCATTGAGGAGGATAAGAGCCAATCAAATGTATTATTCGAGTTCCAACGCTTCACCAAATACGGACAGGATTTTCTTTTCAATGCAGATATGCGTGGCGAGGATATTGACACCCTCATAGCCGGTATAAAAGAGTATTACGAGGGCTTTGACCCCGATTATGAAGCCTACCTATGGATTGGCGATGATGGGCATGGCAAGAATGGCGCACCTTATCACATCAAGGATATTGTAGCGGATATGGAAGATGCCGAAGAACAGATATACGAATTGCTACAGGCCCTTGAAGTTGAGTTTATCTAATGGCTGAGACTATGACCTTATCGGACAAATCATATTACAACAGGTTATGCAGGAATATCCTTGCAGACCGTTTTGACTGGCGGAAATATTGTACCCCAAGGCTTTACTTTGGCAGGGAAATATGCGTGACACCGCTTTATTGTTCTTACGGACAAATCGGTTATTCCATCCATTTTCCATATACCAATGCCCCGACATTGGAATTTGACTGGGAAATGGACAATCTGACCATTGATGATGAAAATTGGAAAGACTACCTTGATACACAGGAATAAATCCAATCAGCCGTAGAGAGTTATCCTCCCTACGGCTGAACAGGTTGACAGTTTTTGATAATCAGCGGTGCATACCACCGCTGTATTCCATTTCTTCCTTTTGATATTGCTCCATCCGGCTTAATTCCGTATAGACAGATTGAAGATTGGATTCAAGGGAAGAATCGTGGTCGTATGGGTAGCTGTGCCTGACGGCAAGACCGGCATTGGTAGCCGTTCCGACATCAAGCGTGTCGGTTTCCCTGTTATATCCCGTGTAGAGAATGTCTCCGCACGGCATCTCAAAAACAGGTGTGCGTTGCTTCGTCATGGCCAAAAACTGTTCGGCTACCATCTCTTTGGCTACACCTTTTATATCATCGCTTGCCAACCGGACTCCATATCGATTGATGTGGTCACGGATTTCCTGCTCCGAGTATTTCAGCATCACTTCGTAAGAACCGCCGACACTGTTGTTATAGACCACTGCAAAATCATTATCTTCTACTAGCAGGTCATCACCCTTGTTCTGAAGTGGGGAGGTAAAGGTGTATTGCTCGTTGATTCCGTTACCGTCGTAATACTCCTTGGCAAGCCGGAGCAACCCTTCATAATCTCCCTTGTTCCGGAACTCGTCCAATCGTGAGGTGTCATCAGCGGATTGCAGGTAAGCAACGGAAGAATAGAACATTTTTTCTTGCGGTACGGAGTGTCTGGTCTCACTCCGTTGCCAGTTATCCTGTTGTACCCTATTTTTCCGGTCTAATTCCTGCGCTATCTTGTCAATGTTCTGTGTCACCAGCGAACTCGCCTTTTTTACATCCAGAAGCGTGGTCTTGATAAATTGCGGAGATTCTTTCAGTTGCTCCAGCCATGATTTCAGATAGGCGCAACTCTCTTCTTTCAGAGCCTTGCTCATGCCGTAACGCTGTGCCACCAGTGCGCTGCCTAATTCAGCCACCAGTTCCTCACGGGCGTACTCATCCAAACCGAAGGCGGCAGGTTTGATGCGGTCAAGCTGTCCCTCGATGCCTGTACTATGGGACATCTCATGCCAAAGCGTGCCGTAGTAGGATTCCCCATCCTTGAATTGTGCCTTTTCAGGAACCACAATCTCATTTTTGCTAATGGAGAAGTAGGCTTTGTCCTGGTGCATCGGTTTGATGGGACAAATCCAGCGGTTGTCACGGATCATCACATCCATCGGCTCAAAAGACATTTTATCGCCTTCATCCAATTTTATGGCATCCCCATTCTCCAACTTGTTCCAAAGTTCCGGACGGGCTTCCTGAAGATTGGTCTGTTGAACATTGAATACCCTGAACACCTGCATCTTCGGATAGACATTGTACATCTTCTTCTCTTCATCAGAGAGCATTTTATAATCATCGTACTTTATCTTCTCCTTGGTTTCTTTATGGATGCAGGTAAATGTGGTAAGCATTACCGGAAATGATTTTTCACCACGGTTTACAGACACCCTCGGCAGTTCCACGCCCTCTTTAGCCTGCTTTTCAGTCGGCTTGTTCAACCGCTGCACGCAGTCGAAGGTGCAGAAACGAGGAATCTTGTAGCCGTTCTTCTCACAATGGAGAAGCAACATGAGAGCATTCATCCCGTTATACTCACGTCCGGACAGGTTCTTCGGCCATCCCAGGCTACCCTCGGTGATCCACGGTTTCGACCAGTCCTTGCTGATGGTCTCGATACGCTCTATCATCATGTCCGCAAAAAGGTCAAGAGCCTTGTCCTCTGCGGAGGGGCCATCATTGTTATATTTTTTATAACCGGCCATACCTGTCAGTTATTGGAGTTATACGCGGGTTTTACATATTCCGACATTTCCGATACCTTGCAGGCAAGGTTCAGTTTGTCGTTGTAAACGGACAGCTCCATTTCACCTTTAACTTCGATACCGGTCTGCGGTTGCAACCATTCCTCACGCTTGCAATCAAAGCCAAAGAACCGTACCCACAGGTATTCGAAGCCGTCATTGACTTTCTCGGTGGAGAAGCCTGAAAACTGCAAGAAATCCTTGCCTTTTTTGTCTGTTTTCTCTTCAATGTGTTTGCCGGTCTTTCCCCTGAAGTGCATTTCGCCTTTGATAGAATCCTCGTTTGAAGCTGAAAGACCGACATCCGATGCCGAAAGATTGAAATAAAGATTGTCTCCACGTTTCTTGAAAGTCAACGTACCTGACACATTTACTCTTTGCCCTATGGCATAATTCTTCAATTCGTTGTCCTCCCCATCTTTGGCGATAGAGATTTCAACCGTTTTGTTGATGCAGCTTTTGGCTGGTATTACACAATTTACGGCAAAAGCCGTAAAAACTTTACCTTCATTGTTGGTGCGCACAGTCGCCACTCGGCTGATTGTACCACCCACTGTTACATTACATTTTATCATATTGCCTGTAGTTTTATTTTACCAAGACCATTTGACCAGAATATCCTGTTAAATGTGAACTACCTGCTTATATACGGCTTTCTTAGTCGGGCGCACGGATTTTAATCCAGACTATACCCAAGGCAATGATAATCTGCACCCCTACAATCACGAGTGTCGCTACCAAGCCGAACAGCTTGTAGCATACAAAGGTGTGCAGTCCGGCCATGGACAGCCCGATAAACAACAATCCTATTTCCATCATCACGCTTTTCATTATCTCTTGATCTGTTCTTCCCGGCTTTGTTGTTTCGACATTTCTTGCTCGAAGTTTTGCGAAGCCTGTTGCGACAACACCATGGCATTGACCATTCCGGCTACACGCATACGCTTGCTCTCTTCCGATAGTTTCGGGTCATTCAAAGTGAGGGATAAGCGGCTCAGCTCGCTGGCACTCAATTCCCGTGAGATTTGTATCGTACCATTGTCTGCCTGCAAGATGGCTTTGTTGTTGTCCCCAACTACAAGAGCGCAGGTTTTCATATGTGGCAATAACGAAGTCAAGTCCACTTTCCGTTCATCGGCCATTTTAGATATGGCACTTATCTGCTCCTCTTCGCCTTTGCTGTCAATTACTACTGCCAACATCATCAGCGATGAAAAGGCTTTGACCACCATATCCATGATCGGGTCGTTGGTCCCAGATAGGCATACGCCGCTATCCTCCGAAGAGAGCAGCTTTTTCATCCAGCCTTCAGGACTTTGGGTCTTGCCCTCCTGTGTTACGGGGGAAGGACTGGTCTTGTACTTTGCCAACAGGTCATTGCCGTTATGAAAGGCTTGCAGCTTGATATTGCCTTTTTCTGCAATCTCCGCAAGATAAACAGCGGGGTCTATATTCCGTTTCTGCCCATCGGACGAAATCAGTGTCACTCCGAAATGCAGATGCTCGCCTGTGGTGCGTGTGCCTGTGTTGCCGGATATTCCGAGTTTTTGTCCGGCTTGGACAACATCGCTTGCCTTGACATCGACAGAAGACAGGTGCATATAGGTGTTCTGCACCCTGCTTCCGTCATCCCTTTTGTATTCAATGGTGACGGACTTTCCTCCGGGAGTATTGGCATTGTGGTTGACAGCCACCACCTTGCCATTGTTCTCGGTTGCCAGTATCGCATCCCCTTTACAACGGATGTCAATACCCTTGTGCATCTGTTGCTTGGTAGGATCCATCGGGTCGGTACGCATACCGAATGGAGAGGTGACAAACAGAAATTCCTCACGCCCTACAGGAAATGAATATGCTTTCCCATTTGCATTGGTATTCTTTCCTTGACCAATCTCCATTCCCTGTGTTTTCATTTCCGCCATTACGACTTGGTCGTACTTCTGCAATCCGTTTGTTTCGATGATTTTCTGCAAACTTTGGGCATAATTGCCGCCACTGGCATATCCGGCTTTGGCAAGCCCTTCCGTCCA
>DWYO01000171.1 GCA_019118725.1 Candidatus Parabacteroides intestinavium
ATAAAAACTCTCATTCCGGCATTTTCGTCTTTTTTTCATGCCTATGAATCCGGACAAAGATAGGCATAAACACCGACGATTATGCCTATCTTTGCCGGCGATTATGCCTATCTTTTTCAGGCAATCTGCAATTAAGTCTTTTTTCGGTATTATGGCACACTATTTGATGGAGATTATAGTATAAGTTTAGTATCTTTGCACAGAAATGGCTAAAACTTCAAATATACATTATATTAATATAGGAATGAAGAATAACTATTCAGAGAAATTAAGGGACATTATTGAGTACGGCCGCGAAGAAGCGGGACGTTTACAAAATAGCTATATTGGCCCGGAGCATCTGATGCTCGGTATAATCCGAGACGGGGAAAATGAAGCCTGCCAGATATTGGAGGATCTGCATATTGACCCTTACACCATAAAGCGACTCATCGAACAAGAGGTGAAAAATACAGCGGAAAACAATTACTCTACGGCCGAGATAACCGTAAGCAAAGCTACGGAAAGAGTATTGCGTATGAGTATGTTGGAGGCTCGTTCGCTGGATGCGGAAGAGACTGATGCCGAACATCTCCTGCTGGCTATAATGAAAGACGGGTATGGCATTGCAACGCGTATCTTGAAAGAGTCCGGCCTTTCCTATGCCTTGATTCTGGAAGAGCTGGAGCAACGTATGGGACGAATTGAACCGCGGGGAATAGGACTTCCCAATATAGAGGACGGGTACACGGATGACGAAGAAGATGACGAAGAGGATTCGTATTCATCCCGCAGGGATAACCCTCACTCCCCCTCTTCTTCTTCAGGCGGATTAGGCGCACAATCCCGGTCGGTCAGCGATACACCGGTCATCGATAATTTCGGTACCGATATAACCCGTGCTGCGGCCGAGAACCGGCTTGATCCTGTAGTAGGACGTGAAAAGGAAATAGAACGGGTGGCTCAGATATTAAGCCGCCGAAAGAAAAACAATCCGGTGCTGATTGGTGAACCGGGTGTGGGAAAATCGGCTATTGCAGAAGGTCTGGCTATGCGGATTGTCCAGCGCAAAGTGTCACGAATTTTGTTTGACAAGCGTGTGGTAAGCCTGGATCTGGCCTCTATTGTGGCCGGGACCAAATACCGCGGGCAATTTGAAGAGCGTATCAAGGCTATCCTGAACGAGCTTTCCAAGAACCCGAACATTATCTTGTTTATCGATGAGATCCACACTTTGGTAGGAGCCGGCTCGGCATCCGGTTCGATGGATGCCGCCAATATGTTGAAACCCGCTTTGGCAAGAGGCGAAATTCAATGTATCGGGGCAACTACGCTGGACGAATATCGTAAGAACATTGAGAAAGACGGGGCTTTGGACCGCCGTTTCCAAAAGGTAATGGTCGAGCCTACTACGGCTGAAGAGACCTTGCAAATTTTGAATAACATCAAGGACCGCTATGAAGAGCATCATAACGTGAGTTATACGCCGGAAGCCTTGAAAGCGTGTGTCAAATTGACGGAACGCTACATCAGCGACCGGAATTTCCCGGATAAGGCTATCGATGCTTTGGACGAGGCCGGTTCGCGAGTACATATCTCCAACATTATCGTTCCGAAAAATATCGAGGAGCTGGAGGCTAAGATTGAAGAGACAAAAGCAGACAAGATGGCAGCTGTCAAATCTCAGAACTTCGAACTTGCCGCAAGCTACCGGGACAAGGAACGGCAATATTTGCTGGATCTGGAATCGGCTAAAGCCAAATGGGAAAAAGAGATGCAGGAGCATCGTGAGATCGTGGATGAAAACAAGGTGGCTGAGGTCGTAGCGATGATGTCGGGTGTACCTACCCAGCGTATAGCCAAGGCGGAAAATGCCCGCTTGCTGGAGATGGCGGATATCTTGAAAAGCAAAGTCGTAGGACAAGACGAAGCCGTTCAGAAAATCGTAAAAGCCATCCAGCGGAACCGGGTAGGTCTGAAAGACCCGAACAAACCGATCGGCACATTCATGTTCTTAGGTCCTACGGGAGTGGGAAAAACTTATTTGGCCAAGAAGCTGGCGGAATATCTGTTCGACTCGTCTGATGCGCTCATCCGTATCGATATGAGTGAATACATGGAGAAATTTGCCGTGTCCCGATTAGTCGGAGCACCTCCGGGATATGTCGGCTATGACGAAGGTGGACAATTGACGGAGAAAGTCAGACGCAAACCTTACTCGGTGGTCTTGCTGGACGAAATCGAGAAGGCTCACCCCGATGTGTTCAACTTGTTGCTTCAGGTGCTGGATGACGGACGCCTTACGGATAGTTTCGGACGTTGTATTGATTTCAAAAATACGATACTGATCATGACCTCCAATATAGGTACACGCCAATTGAAAGACTTCGGGAGGGGTGTCGGCTTCAATACCCAGATGGGAGGAGATGTTGACAAGGAATTCTCGCGCGGCGTCATACAAAAAGCGTTGAACAAGGCTTTTGCGCCGGAATTCTTGAACCGAATAGATGACATCATCATGTTCGACCAGCTGGACAAGGAGGCTATCCGCAAGATTATCGACATCGAATTGCAAAGCCTGTACAAACGTGTGTCCGATTTGGGATATACTTTAGAGATTACCGAAGGTGCCAAGGATTTCCTGGCCACCAAAGGGTATGATGTCCAGTTTGGTGCACGCCCATTGAAGCGGGCTATTCAAAAATATCTGGAAGATGAAATGGCGGAATTGATCATCCGGGCTTCGGTAGGTGAAGGTGATACGATTGTTGTAGATTTTGATACGAAAGAGCAACGTATCGTCTCGGAAGTAAAAAGTAATAATAACAATTAATAAGATATCAGCGAAGTGGCACGTAAAAGAAAACCGTTACCTCTATTAGAGGGTGTGACTATTACCGGTGTAGCGGCGGAAGGAAAGGCCTTGGCCCGGGTGAATGACCTTGTCGTATTCGTCCCCTACGTCGCTCCGGGAGATATCGTCGACATTCAACTGATTCGAAAGAAACATAATTATGCGGAAGGTAAAGCCGTAGCTTTTCATAAGTATGCCGAAGAGCGGGCTGTACCTTTTTGTGAACATTTCGGCGTATGTGGAGGGTGTAAATGGCAACATTTGCCTTATGAAGCCCAATTGCGCTACAAACACAAGCAGGTGGTCGATACGTTGACCCGCATTGGCAAGGTCGATTTAGGTGAAATCTTGCCGATATTGGGGTCAGAAAAGACCCGGTTTTACCGGAATAAGCTGGAGTTTACCTTTTCCAATAAAAAATGGCTGACCGAAGAGCAGGTGCAATCCGGCCAGCCTGTTGCTTGTATGAATGGGCTGGGGTTCCATATTCCGAACATGTTTGATAAGGTGCTTGACATCAACAAATGCTGGTTGCAGGCAGATATATCCAACCGGATCCGGCTGGCCATCAAAGCCTATTGCCTGGAGCATGAGGGATACCCTTTTTATGATCTCCGGAACCAGGAAGGGTTTGTACGCACGTTGATGATCCGTACCGCATCAACGGGAGACCTTATGGTGGTGTTGGTTTTCTATCATGAAGATAAGGAACGTCGGGAAGCTTTGTTGAATTATGTGGCCGAGCAATTCCCGGAGATTACCTCTTTGCTTTATGTAATCAACTCGAAGTGTAACGATACGATTACCGATCAGGAGGTGTGTCTTTTCAAAGGAAAAGATTTCATTTTGGAGGAGATGGAAGGACTGAAGTTCAAGATCGGAGCAAAATCTTTCTATCAGACCAATAGCGAACAGGCTTATCATCTGTATAGTGTGGCACGGGATTTTGCCGGACTCACGGGTTCCGAGCTGGTCTATGACCTTTATACCGGGACGGGGACTATCGCCAATTTCGTTTCCCGTCAGGCCAAAGAGGTGATCGGCATTGAATATGTTCCGGAAGCTATCGAGGACGCTAAGGTGAACTCTGCGCTCAACGGCATTACGAATACGAAATTTTTTGCCGGTGACATGAAAGATCTGCTTACTCAAGATTTCATCAACGAACATGGAAGACCGGATGTAATCATCACCGACCCGCCACGTGCCGGTATGCATGATGACGTAATCCAAACAATCTTGTTCGCGCGTCCCAAACGTATCGTTTATGTAAGTTGTAATCCAGCCACGCAAGCTCGTGACTTGAATCTGCTGGACGAGGCATACGCCGTACGGAAAGTCCAGCCGGTCGATATGTTCCCACATACGCATCATGTAGAAAATGTCGTTTTACTTGAATTGAAATAAGTTCTTATGTATAAAGCAATCATCACATTCGTATGTCTTTCATTTGCGTTCATCTCTTGCAACGAGCGTGGCGGAAAGACGGAGTGTGATGATTCGTTTTACCGGGATTTGCCCCAATTGAAGGAGGCGGGCGAGATTACGGCCGTTACGCTCTATAGCTCAACCTCCTACTTTCAATACCGTATGCAACCGATGGGGTACGAATATGATTTGGCAGAGGACTTTGCTGAATCCTTGGGACTAAAACTTGTCATCAAAATAGCACAGACCGATTCCCAGCTCGTCGCTATGCTTCATTCCGGAGAGGCGGATTTTATAGCCTATCCGATGTTTATCAATAAGGAAAGCAAACAACACCTCCTATTTTGCGGGCATGAGCAGCAAACCAGTCAGGTCATCGTTCAACAAGCCAATAAGGGAGATACGATTCTGAATGATGTAACGCAATTGATAGGCCGGGAAGTTTATGTGCAAAAAGATTCGAAGTATGCCGAACGCTTGAATAGCTTGAACGAGGAACTGGGAGGAGGCATCAAAATCCAGACCCTGGACAAGGATTCTCTTTCTACGGAAGACTTGATAGAGAAGGTGTCGAAGGGCGAAATACCTTATACGGTAAGTGATGATAATTTGGCGCGATTGAACCGTACATATTATTGGAATATCGACACCCGATTGAAAATAAGTTTCAAGCAGCGTTCCTCTTGGGCGGTACGTCCGAATTCACCCTTATTGGCTCAGGCCATCAATACATGGTCGACCGATACAAGACGTAACCCGTCATTTAAAGCTATTACCAAACGCTATTTCGAACTGAGCAAGACCAATGAAGGATTCGAGATCCCGAAAATAAAGGACGGGCACTTGTCTCCCTATGATGACCTGTTCCGTAAGCATGCCCGCTTACTGGATTGGGACTGGCGTCTGCTGGTTTCGATTTCCTATCAGGAGTCCAAATTTAATCCCAATGTGGTCTCATGGGCCGGAGCTGAAGGGTTGATGGGTATTATACCCAGTACGGCACGGCGTTTGGGAGTGGCTCCTCACGAATTGAAAGACCCGGACACCAGTATTCGTACGGGGGTGGATTGCTTGCGCCGGTTTCGACAAGGATTCAGCAGGATAGAAGATCCGGAAGAGAAGATCAAATTCACATTAGCGGCATATAATGCCGGGATCGGGCATGTTTATGATGCCCAGCGACTGGCGGAAAAATATGGGAAAGACCCTCTCCGGTGGGAGGGCAATGTGGCGGAATTCATCCGGTTGAAAAATGATCCCGAATATTACAATGATCCGGTCTGTAAGCATGGGTATCTGCGTGGTTCGGAAACTTTCAATTATGTCAACGAGATTTTGGCACGATACAACTATTATAAAAAGAAACGGTCTATCCACGACTGACCAATTGACA
>DWYO01000004.1 GCA_019118725.1 Candidatus Parabacteroides intestinavium
GAATTATACGATAGTCTGGTTTTATCCGGTAAACAATTGCTGGTCGCATTTATTTATTTGGATAAAGAGATCGTTTCTTTTCCGGAAATAGAAAAAGCCATGACTAAGGCTATCCGTCTCTTACAGGAGAAAGTCCGATGAAAAAACTATTGACCTGGCTCCTCCTGCTCCCTGTTTATTTTTATAAATATTGTATCTCTCCACTGAAGCCGCCCTCGTGTCGTTTTACACCGACTTGTTCTGAGTATGCCGTTCAGGCTTTGAAGAAGCATGGCCCGATCAAAGGGGTATATTTAGCCATCAGGCGTATCCTCCGATGCCATCCGTGGGGAGGAAGTGGATATGATCCGGTTCCCTAAGTCTACGCGATGCAGAAGATGGAAAAGAATTATGACGGTGTATCATAATGTGATATAAGTTGAGCGCTTGCGAAAGTTGAATAAACAATATATAATCCGTGGCCATCTGTTGTACCTGTGTCGTCTGTATGCAATTTTATATTTTGACACACCGTCATAATCGGAATTAAACCCAAATCGGTCATTAGACTTTGGGTTAAAAGTAGGCATGAATTTTAACGATGTTTATTCGTTCAGCGCTACACGTATCATTTGTTTTCCGGATGCCAACGGATATTCTTTCCCGTTCCAGATAAAAGTCCCTTGGGTATGTACCGGCAGTTCAATATTAGCGATCAGTTCGTTTTTCTTTATCTGATAAGAAACCGATACAAATCCTTTCGGATGCGGAATCTTTCCGGAAACCTCTTTTAATTCGCCCAATGCAGGTGCGATGCGGACCTCTTTAAATCCCGGCGCCTGACTTTCAATTCCTAATAGTGTCCGGAAGAATTCTACGTTCGGACTTGCGCTCCAGGCATGACAATCCGAACGGGATGGCTCGGGTTGTTCGGCCCAGGTGGTCAGCCCTAAAGCCCTCTGATCTCGCCAGATTTGAAGGTTCTCCAACAACTGGTCTCCCAAACCGGCTATCTTCAATGCCTGATGTACATAATAACGGAAATAGATAGTTGCCTGAATTAACGAATTATCTTTCAAGGTACGGACCATCACCTCTTCCGCCTTCTTCCCGGTTACAATCTTCGATAAGATTGCCAAGGTATTGACATGTTGGGAGAAGCTGCGATGGTCTTGCGTATCGGCAAAAAGCCCGCGGGTTTCATCCCAATATTTGGGAATAATTGTGGCACGGATATCCGATGCCATTTGTTTATAATAATCAGCCATAGCCGGAATACCGAACGCACGTTCCATTTCTTCGTTGGCCTCTAAGGCAATCAGGTAGAGTAAATCCTGAAATGCCGAATTACCCTCCTTTTCGCGGATGGGCTCGCCATACATAAATCCGGAAGCCCAATCGGCAAAATACCAGTGAGGAATATAGCTTAAGCTCTTGTCTGGTTTCAGCCATTGTTCATACCAGGATAATATATTTCGGTAAGCGGGTAAAAGGGTCTTCATATAAGCTTCGTCACCTCGATACATCCAGTAATCATGCCCCATGCAAATCCACCATAAAGAGAAGGATGGGATGAACTGATGCAATTCGGAGGGGTAACGGCTCATTGTAATACCATCGGCTACCATCGATTGCCTTCCTTGTTCAATCGCATTCTTCACCATGTATGGATCCTGTGTATTGTATAAAGAAATCATGGCTTGTATGCGGGTGTCTCCCAGATATTGCAATTGTTCATAATACGGGCAATCCATGTAGGTCTCGTGCGCACAAAGTCGTGCCGTCCGCCAACCAATCTCCAGCATCTTGTTCAAATCCTCATGTCCGGGAGCAGAGAAAGCACTCTCCATTTGGAATGGATAAGCCGAAAAGATGCCTTGTATATCCTCCAGAATAAGAGGTTCGGAGGAGGTCTGTATGTGCAGGTCTATGTAACGCCAGGTTCTCCACCAAAGTGTAGTGAAATTTCGGTTCTCTCCGCCATCGGCTATTACCTTGTCTTCGTACCCGATGAACCGTTTCCCTGTTATTTCATTTCGGTTTCCTTTCTTGAACCCTCGTTTCCCCTCTTCAATCTCATAAAGTGATTCCGCATATCCGATCGTAACCGAGGCATCTTTCCCTTTACTGAACAGAAGCGAGAAATATCCGGTAGTCAGAACTCCGTTATCCAACAATAACCGGACCTGGCTATTGGCCGGAATCGTCAATGTCGTTTTCTTTTTCAAGAAATCCCTGGGAGTTTGTATTCCTTCTTCTATACGTACTGACTCCAGGCGTTCGGGCTTCATTTCCATCGGGGGAATAGGACTTGGAACGAGTAACCGGCCCGGATAATCCCTTGCCCCTTTAATACCTCCGTTCATCCCCGCCAATGCCTTTTGCCATTGGTCGTCTGCATATTCGGCTTGTTCCCATCCCCACGGATACAGTTCTGCATCCATCTGTTCGCCGGGACCTGCCACATAATATCCCAGAACACGCTTGTTCCACGGGGAATAGGCTTTGTTCTTCAAGCAAAGCCAGGAGTCATTTGTATTGGCTATTGATTCCACATCTGTGTTCCCTTGCAATAAGAATCCAGTTTGATTAAAACTAACCTGGGCTACAGGCTTTTGGTCGGCATAGTTCCATACAACCGATGCAAGAACATTCTTTCCGGGCTTTAGATAGGGAGCCAAATCAACTGTTTCGAAATTCCAATTATAAATGTCTCCGCGTGACGGACCCAAAGAAACCAGCTCTCCGTTTACGTATAACTTATAGCGGTTATCGGCCGTTACATGCACGATAAACCGATCCGGAACCGATTTCAAATCGAATGATTTGCGAAAATGATAGACTCCATACACGTTAGCCGGTTCATCCGGTACGGAAATCCATTGTGCCGACCATTTGTCGACCAGCCATTGTGAAGCGATATCCGCTTGCTTGTATCCTTTTAAATGGATTTGCGCGGCAAGAGGAGTGCAACCCAAGGCAAGAATTAAGGTTAGTAATGCTGTCTTCATATTAAAAAACTTATTTTAAGCAAAGATACTTATCCTCTTTCTGTTATCAGGTTTCTATTTTGATAAACAATGTTTTCTTTTTGATATATTTTTATCAGATAAGACGTTTGACTTCCGAAAGAAGGAATGTATTCTTCTTTT
>DWYO01000172.1 GCA_019118725.1 Candidatus Parabacteroides intestinavium
AAGGAAACGTTCAAGGTGCAGCATTTGGAAAGGTATCCGATTGATTTCTTTCAACCCCAAATTTTCGATATTCTTATTATGTTCCATAATCGCCCCATTTTCTTACAAAGATAATCAAAACCCAAAGAATAATAGCTTATTTGTTTTATTACAGTACAAACAGAACATTTCTACACACTAAAAAGACATCCTACTATTAAAATAGGCCTTACCTTTGTGACATCAATCAATCAATAAAAATAATACAATGAAAAAAGTACTAAGTCTGTTTTTATGTTGTATGGCAACTTCTATGCAAGCGCAGTTCTCATTGGACGAGTGCCAGCAGAGAGCGCAAGCGAATTATCCGCTGGTCAGACAGTACGAACTGATAGAAAAGACGAAGGAATACACGCTTTCCAATCTAAGCAAAGGCAATCTTCCGCAGATATCTTTAAATGGGAAAGCCAGCTATCAAAGCGATGCGACCTCTTTGCCATTCGATTTTCCGGGTGTTCCAGACGAACTTGTACCGAAAGACCAGTACCAGGCAGTGGTTGAAGTGCAGCAAAATATATGGGACGGTGGAAACATCCGCGCCAAGAAGCGAGAAGCTGAAGCACGTTCGGACGAACAGCACGGACAACTTCAGGTTAACATGTATGCCCTCCGCGAACGGATCAATCAGCTCTATTTCGGTATTTTGCTTTTGGACGAGCAATTGGAACAGAACCGCCTATTGCAGGAACAATTGGAAAGAAGCCTTGAGCAGGTTACGGCTTATTGTGCCAATGGCATAGCCAACGAAGCAGACATTGACGCTGTTAAGGTAGAACAAATCAAATCGCGCCAGCAAGCCATTTCCTTAAAAAATAACCGGGCGGCTTATCAACGGATGCTGGCACTCTTCGTAGGTACTTCGGCCGATTCACTTCATGTTGTGAAACCGATACCGGAAGCAACGGCCTCGTCCGAGATCAGACGTCCGGAACTGGACTGGTATCAGGCCCAAGAGCAGCGGATAGCCATTCAAGAGCAGAACCTCAAGGCCTCCTATATGCCCCGCCTCAGTCTTTTCGCACAAGGCGGCTATGCCAATCCGGGATTGGATATGCTGAAAAATGAATTTCAGGCTTATTATGTGGTCGGAGCCCGGCTCAGCTGGAACTTCGGGAGTCTCTATACGCTAAAAAATGACCGGCGGAAGCTGGATGCCGAACGGATGACAGTACGGAGCAATGCAGAGACATTCCTTTTCAATACGCGTCTGCAGCTCACTGAGCAGGACGCATCCATCCGTTCGCTACGCCAGCAGATGCAGGAAGATGACGAGATGATCCGACTGCAAAGCAACATACGGCGTGCGGCGGAGGCTAAAGCAGCCAATGGAACGCTTTCGGTCATTGATATGCTGCAAGAAATTAATAAGGAGAGCCAGGCGCGTCAGAATAAATCCCTGCATGAAGTCCAACTTTTGTTGGATATCTATCAGCGAAAATACCTGACGAATTAAGAAGCTGTTTTGAATTTATTCCAGCTTTTTATAAAGAATGTTTTCGAGGATTTTTATTTGTTCTTATGAGGAGCATAGCGGGCTATGTGACGAATAAGAACGGAGAAAAAGACCGGAAACAAATTTACAAAAAGCTGCATAAATATTTTCCGAAGAAATTCAAAACAGCTTCTAAATAAGATGCCACGATATCTGTTTATGCGTTTTTAAGTTTCGAAATCAAAAAAGGAAGACATTATGAAAAAAATGTATGTAATAGGAATAGCCTTGTTAGCAGCTTTAACGGGTTGCCGGAAAGGAGCAGAAGAATTTGATGCGACAGGAACATTCGAAGCTACCGAGGTCATTGTCTCGGCCGAGACTTCAGGCAAATTAATTCATTTTCGGGCAGATGAGGGAGTCCAACTAACTTGTGGCGAAGAGGTGGGATTGATAGACACCATCCAACTGCACCTGCAAAAGATGCAATTGCTGGCCAATCAAAAATCTGTTGATACACAACGCCCGGATATCGGAAAACAAATAGCTGCGACACGCCAGCAGATTGCAAAAGCAGAACAGGAAAAAAGCCGTGTGGAACGCCTGTTGCAATCGAATGCCGCCAACCGGAAGCAATTGGATGATTGGGATGCGGAAATCACCTTGCTCAACAAACAATTGGAGGCACAACTCTCGACATTGCAAAACAGTACGGCAAGCCTGAACGAACAGAGCGCTTCGGTGGCCATCCAAGTGGCTCAAGTAGAAGATAAATTGCAGAAAAGCCGGATTGTATCGCCTATCAGCGGAACGGTTCTGGCCAAATATGCCGAAGCCGGCGAACTGGCTTCCGTAGGCAAACCGCTTTTCAAGATTGCCGATGTAGAAAACATGTACCTTCGTGCCTATATCACCTCCACACAATTGTCGGACGTAAAACTTGGACAACAGGTTACGCTGTATGCCGATTTTGGAGATGGCGAGCGGAAACCGTTTGAAGGCACGGTAACTTGGATTTCAGACAAGGCCGAATTTACGCCTAAAACGATTCTGACCAATGATGAACGCGCGAATCAGGTCTATGCCGTAAAAATCGCGTTCCACAACGATGGTACGGCTAAGATAGGCATGTATGGTGAAGTGAAATTCTGAAATGATGGAACCTATAGTTACAATATCCGGAATAAGCAAGCGGTATGGGAATGTGGAAGCCTTGAAAGCGGTTTCTTTCTCGGTAGAACGTGGCGAACTATTCGGACTGATCGGCCCGGATGGTTCGGGAAAAAGCACCCTGTTCCGCATCTTGACCACGTTGCTTTTACCGGATGCAGGCAAGGCTACGGTTTGCGGATTTGACTCAGTGGATGATTATACGCAGATACGTCGCTGCATAGGCTATATGCCCGGTAAGTTCTCCTTGTATCAGGACCTGTCTGTGAAAGAGAACCTGGACTTTTTCGCCACGATTTTTCATACATCGTTGCAAACCAATTACGATCAGATAAAGGATATTTACCGACAAATTGAGCCTTTTAACAACCGGCGCGCCGGTGCGCTTTCCGGAGGTATGAAACAGAAGCTGGCCCTTTGTTGCGCCTTGATCCATAAGCCGGAAGTGCTTTTTCTGGACGAGCCGACTACGGGTGTAGACCCTGTTTCCCGAAAAGAGTTTTGGGAGATGTTGAGGCGATTGAAAGAGCAGGGCGTTACGATTATCGTATCTACACCTTTTATGGATGAGGCCCGCCGGTGCGACCGAATCGCGTTCTTGCAAGAAGGTGAAATCCGAGGCATCGATACTCCGGAAAATATCTTGATGCGCTTCCGTTCGGTTCTTTGTCCGCCGGGATTGGAGCATGAACGGTATGAGGATAAGACGGACCCAATCATCCGTGTGGAACAATTGGTGAAAAAATTCGGGAGCTTTACGGCTGTCGATGCTATCTCATTTGAGGTGAAGAAAGGAGAAATATTCGGTTTTCTCGGAGCGAATGGAGCCGGTAAAACTACCGCCATGCGGATGCTTACCGGCTTGAGCAAACCGACTTCCGGAAAGGCTATTGTGTCCGGATTTGATGTCGCCACACAAGCCGAAGAGGTGAAACGGCACATCGGTTATATGAGTCAGAAATTCTCACTTTACGAAGACCTGACGGTATGGGAAAATGTGCGGCTCTTTGCCGGGATTTATGGGGTCCCGAAATCGGAAATCGCCCCGCGTACCGAGGCTATGTTACACCGTATCGGACTGGAAAAGGAACGGAATACATTGGTTCGGGAATTACCTTTAGGCTGGAAACAGCGTCTGGCCTTTTCGGTTGCCATTTTCCATGAACCGGAATTGGTATTTCTGGACGAACCGACCGGCGGAGTAGACCCGGCCACACGCAGACAGTTCTGGGAATTAATTTATCAGGCAGCCAACCGAGGTATTACGATATTTGTCACCACGCACTATATGGACGAGGCGGAATATTGCGACCGCATCTCGATGATGGTAGACGGGCAAATCCGCGCATTGGATACCCCGGCGAATCTGAAACGCCAGTTCCATGCGGAGAATATGGATGAAGTTTTCCAACAATTGGCTGAAACGAGTAAACATGTCAAGAAGTAAACAACGAAACAAGAGAATAGGTTGACAAATGACAAGTTAACGAGGAAACGAGGTTTTTGCCTTGTCTACTGACAAGTAGAGCACGTGCAAAGCGTAAATAAAAATAAAAAGATGAAACAGTTTGTAGCTTTTATACGAAAGGAATTCTACCATATCTTGCGGGATAAACGGACTATGCTGATTCTGCTGGGAATGCCGGTCGTTCAGATTATCCTGTTCGGTTTTGCCATCTCTACAGAGGTGAAGAATGTGCGGACGGCTATTCTTTCCCCCTCATACGACATTGCCGTACAGCAAGTGGCAGAACGGTTGGGAGCCAATGAATATTTCCAAATCACGGAGATTGTCCGTTCGCCCGAAGAATTACAGGATGAGTTCCGCAAAGGCAATATTGACCTTGCCATAGTCTTTCCGACACAATACACGAACTATTCTTATAAGGAGGAAGAAGCCATCCAGATTATCGCTGATGCCTCAGAGCCGAATTTGGCATTGACCCGAAGCAATTACGCGCAGAATATTCTGGCACAAGCCGAAAGCGAATTGAAAGGGACAGCGGCTCAACCGGCCGTTATTCCCAATCTGAAGTTACTTTATAATCCGCAAATGAAGAGCGCATACAATTTTGTACCCGGAGTGATGGGATTGATTCTGATGATTATCTGTGCCATGATGACTTCCATCGCGATAGTCCGTGAGAAAGAGACAGGCACCATGGAAATTCTTCTGGTATCACCGGTACGTCCGATATTCGTGATACTCTCCAAAGTGGTGCCCTATTTGGTCCTTTCGTTGGTCAACTTGGCCACTATCCTGCTCTTATCACGTTTTGTACTGGATGTGCCGGTGTCGGGAAGTATCATCGGCTTGCTTTTTGTGTCATTGCTGTTTATCTTGGTCTCGCTCGCATTAGGGTTGTTAATCTCTTGCATGGCACAGACGCAAGCAGCGGCATTGCTGGTTTCGGCCATGGTACTGATGATTCCGACTATCTTGCTTTCCGGAATGATATTCAATATTGAAAGTATGCCGGGTATTTTGCAGGTATTGTCTGATTTTATCCCGGCGCGCTGGTATATTGATCTGGTGCGGAAGATTATGATAGAGGGTGTCCCGATGCGCTATGTATGGAATGAGACAGGCATTCTTTTGCTTATGCTGGTCATCTTTGTAAGCATCAGTCTCCGTTTATTTAAAAACCGTTTAAATTAGCAGTAACTTATGAAAGCTCTTGGCTATCTGATAGAAAAAGAATTCAAACAATTGATGCGGAACAGCTTTTTACCGCGTATGATTGTAATATTCCCTTGCATGTTACTCATTGTCTTCCCATGGGCGGCGACATTGGAGGTGGAAGATCTGCAATTAGTGGCAGTAGACAACGACCATAGCCAAACTTCCCTCCGCCTGTTGCACCAGATTGAAGCGTCTGACTATTTCCGGCTAATGCAAACATGCGCTTCGTATGAGGAAGCACTTACCTGGATGGAAAGAGGAAAGGCAGATCTGATTCTGGAAATTCCGAAGGATTTCGAAAAAGACCGTCAACTCAACCGGCCGACAGAGATACTGATTGCCGCAAATGCCGTGAATGGTACAAAGGGGGGATTGGGCAGTTCGTATCTGGCACAAATCTTGAGTGACGCTTCATCACAGACCTCTATCCGTTACCTGTATAATCCGAACCTGGATTATAAACATTTTATGATTCCGGCGTTGATGACGATGATGTTAGTCCTGATTTGTGGCTTCTTGCCGGCACTGAATATCGTAGGGGAAAAAGAGACGGGAACCATAGAACAAATCAATGTAACACCGGTAGGGAAAGTGACCTTTACGCTGGCCAAGCTACTCCCCTATTGGCTCATTGGTTTCTTCGTATTGAGTGTGGCTATGTTACTGGCTTGGTTAATCTATGGATTGATTCCGGCAGGAAACTTAGGGACGATTTACTTCGGCGCGGCTATTTTCATTCTCGTTGCTTCCGGTATCGGTCTGATTATCTCCAATTATTCCGCGACAATGCAGCAGGCGATGCTGGTAATGTGGTTCTTCATTATGGTCATGATTCTGATGAGCGGGCTACTCACCCCGATAAGCAGTATGCCCGACTGGGCACAGCAAATCGCGGCATTCAATCCTTTAAAATATTTCGTAGAATTTATCCGGATGGTCTACTTGAAAGGGAGCCATCTTGCAGATGTCATGAACCGTTTATGCGTTCTGCTGTGCTTTGCTCTCGTTTTTAACGTATGGGCTGTGGTAAGTTATCGGAAGCAGCAATAAGGAAGAAATACAAAAAAAACGCTTCTTATCAACTTGCAGATTTATACCTATCTTCCCCCCAAGACGGTGTGTCATAATAAGATATTGGCACACCTCCTTTTTCAAATCTGAAACCCTCCACATACAAACATTTTTTATCCGCGAAGTATTGACATAAATATTTTGTCCTCCAAAATTTAATATGTTACTTTGCGCCGCATAACAGCTGCTTAATCAACACGACAGATGAAATATCTTGCTTATTGGATAGGGTTCTTATTCCTGCTGACCGGTTGCTACCCCGACATGAAACCGCAACTGGAGGAGGCTGAGGCGCTGTTGACGGAGAATCCCGACAGTGCCTATCGGTTGTTGCAATCCATCGAACGGCCGGAACGGCGTCAGGAGGCGGAGTACGCCACGTGGTGTCTGCTGATGACGCAGGCCACCGACAAGAGTTTCCGCGAACATACCTCCGACTCGCTGATACGGGTGGCTGTCCGCTACTTCTCCAAGCAGCATGATCCGGAACGGCTTGCCACCGCGCTGTACACGCAGGGCCGGGTGGAA
>DWYO01000173.1 GCA_019118725.1 Candidatus Parabacteroides intestinavium
CAAGTTTTTACTTAAAAAAGATTAAATAAAAGATTATTTGTGAAAAGGAGCGGGATTATTTCCAATTTGGAAGGGCGATTTTCCTGTTTGCCGGATGATATGGGGGGAAAATGAGGAATGTTTAAAAAGACATCGGTTATCTGCAAAAAAATGAAAGAGCATTTTTACTATAAATAACCGATGTCTTTAGAGCGGTGTTATTTCAGCTTACAATCATTGCAACGGGATTGAATCTGTTTAAAGAAATCATTACCTTTATTATCTACCAAGATAAATGCAGGGAAGTCCTCTACTTCAATTTTCCAGATGGCTTCCATACCCAGTTCCGGATATTCCACACATTCGATGCTTTTGATGTTGTTTTGAGCCAATATAGCTGCCGGCCCGCCGATTGAACCAAGATAGAAACCTCCATGCTTTTTGCAAGCATCAGTAACTTGCTGGCTACGGTTACCTTTGGCTAGCATAACCATGCTTCCGCCATGACTTTGGAACAAATCTACATACGGGTCCATACGGCCTGCTGTTGTCGGACCCATAGAGCCGCACGCCATACCTGTCGGAGTCTTTGCAGGCCCTGCATAATAAATCGGATGATCTTTGATATATTGTGGCAGATCTTCACCCCGATCCAGACGTTCTTTCAGTTTAGCATGTGCGATATCGCGTCCTACGATGATTGTTCCGTTCAGAGATAAGCGGGTTGCAACCGGATATTTGTCTAATTCAGCCAGAATTTCTTTCATCGGGCGATTTAAATTAATCTTCACCGCATTGCCTTCTCCTGCCTGACGGAGTTCTTCTGGGATTAATTCACCAGGATTAGAATCCAATTTCTCAATCCAAATTCCGTCTTTATTAATCTTACATTTGATATTTCGGTCGGCTGAACAAGATACACCCAAGCCGACAGGGCAAGAAGCTCCATGACGAGGTAACCGGATAATGCGTACATCATGTGCATAATATTTACCTCCGAATTGAGCGCCCAATCCGATTTTGTGAGCTTCATCCAAGACTTTTTTCTCCAATTCCAAATCGCGGAATGCTCGCCCACCTTCGTTGCCGGTCGTGGGCAGATTGTCGTAATAATGTGTAGAAGCCAATTTGACGGTCAAGAGATTTTTTTCAGCGGAAGTTCCCCCGATAACAAATGCGATATGGTAAGGAGGACATGCAGCTGTACCTAAGGTCTTCATTTTTTCAACCAAGAACGGTACTAAGGTGTCCGGATTTAAAATAGCTTTTGTCTCTTGGTATAAATAAGTTTTATTGGCTGATCCGCCTCCTTTGGTAACGCATAAAAAGTTGTATTCCATACCTTCTGTCGCTTCAATATCAATTTGTGCGGGCAGATTGCATTTGGTATTGACTTCTTCATACATACTCAGTGGCGCATTTTGGGAATAACGCAGGTTTTCTTCTGTATATGTTTTATACACACCTAATGACAAAGCCTCTTCATCGCAATAGCCAGTCCAGACTTGTTGACCTTTTTCACCATGTATAATAGCTGTTCCGGTATCCTGACAGAATGGAAGGATGCCTTTTGCTGCAACTTCTGCATTACGTAAAAAGGTCAAAGCTACATACTTGTCGTTATCGCTGGCTTCCGGGTCACTCAATATCTTTGCTACCTGCTCGTTATGCGAACGACGGAGCATGAAAGAAACATCACGGAATGCGGCATTTGCCATCGCAGTAAGTCCTTCTTTCGCAACTTTCAGAATGGGCTTTCCTTCAAATTCTGATACAGACACATAGTCTTTTGTAAGCAAATAATACTCAGTTGTATCTTTACCGTGCTCAAACATCGGCTGATACTTGAATGGAGTTGTTGCCATAATATGATACTTTTTTAATTGTTATTGGTTTTTTTGTTAAATAACAGACAAACTTACGAAAAATATGGCAGGGGAAGAAACATATTCAGAAATTTTAGTTGTTACTTTTTTATTACTACTATAATAGCTCAATCTCTTTTATGTTTATTCCTGTATAACGTGCGATAGTTTCTATCGGTAAACCATCTTGTTTCATACGTTTAGCTACCTCTTTCGCATTTTCAGATTTACCTTCTTCCTTCCCTTCCGCTCGTCCTTGGGCCAGTCCTTCAGCCAATCCTTTGGCTCGTCCTTCAGCTAATCCTTTGGCTAATCCTTCCGCTCGTCCCTCGATTATACCTGTTTTTATTACACTTCGCTGGTAGCGTAAAGCCTCCATGTGATTCACGTAAGCCCGTTTTTCTTCATCAGAAAGAGAATCTATACGGAGCCGTTCTCTGGCTTCAGGCAATCCTTTTGCGGTTGCGGAGTTGTCTATCTCCCCAGTCTTGAGGAATTTAATCCATTCATCCAACGGAGTCTTGGCTACTTTGTCGAAGTCATTTACGCGTAGTACATAATATTCTGGGAAAATATCACCGGCGTCTTTTCCTATAAACATCTCGCGTTGACGGACTGAAAGCTTTAGTATATCATTAGGATCATGCAATCCCCGAAATGTGGTTTTCCCATGGTAAATGTAATCTTTTCCTTGTCCTAAATCAAAATATACAATATTAATGGAATAGACTTTACGTACTTTATCGTAGTCATTCCCTAAATTTATATATTCGGAAATCGTTTTGGATACACCATAAAGCATCCGGTGGAAATAATCCAGT
>DWYO01000017.1 GCA_019118725.1 Candidatus Parabacteroides intestinavium
ATTCGCAACCTAATCAGATTAAATTAATCAATGGAAGTTTTTATAATAGTTGTTCTTATTTTATTAAATGGTATTTTATCCATGTCAGAAATAGCTTTGGTTTCCTCGCGGAAAACAAAATTGGAAACGGAAGCAAAAAAAGGAAGTCGTTCGGCAGAGACCGCATTAAAACTATCTGAAGAACCGGACAGATTCTTATCTACCATACAGATTGGCATTACTTTGATTGGTATTTTGACGGGTTTGTATTCCGGTGAAACTTTAGCCGGTGATTTGGCTGTATTCATTGCCTATATTCCAGAATTGGAGCCCCACGCTTTATGGATATCGAAAACATTGATAGTCGTGGTGGTTACTTACCTGACGCTTATCTTTGGGGAGCTGGTCCCGAAGCGAATCGGCATGAGCTGTTCTGAGCGTGTTTCTATGTTTATGGCTCGTCCGATGCATTTTTTGTCGTTAGCCGCTTCTCCTTTTGTCTGGTTGTTGTCGCAAAGTACGGCTCTTGCTGTAAAAATGTTAGGTCTGGATCATGTGGAGGATTCGAAAGTGACGGAAGAGGAAATCAAAGCTATCGTGAAAGAAGGATTCGATGATGGTGAAGTACAAGAGGTGGAACATGATATCGTGGAACGAGTGTTTAATTTGGGTGATCGTCGTGTCGATTCTATCATGACTCACCGGGGGGATATGGTTTGGCTGGATGTGATGGATTCGGCTGAGGAAATCAATAAAAAAGTAGAAGCGAATCTGTTTGATATTTACCCAGTGGCAGAAGGAAAGTTTGATGATTTTATCGGTGTTGTCTCCTTGAAAGATCTGTTTGTCCATATTAATACTCCGGATTTCTCTTTACGAAAAATAGTTCGTCCTGCTCAGTTTGTACCGGAAAATCAAAGTGTATATACCACGTTAGAGCAATTTAAGCAAGCACGTGTTAAATACGCCATTGTAACAGATGAGTTTGGTGGTATCGAAGGAATCGTTACCCTAAAAGATATAATGGAAGGATTGGTAGGACAAGTGCCTGAAGCGGACGAAGAGTTGGAAATTGTAGAACGGGCTGACGGAACATGGTTAGTGGATGGTCAGTATTCTTTTTATGATTTCTTGGCTTACTTTGATATGGAGGATTTGTATGCGGAACACGATTACAACACCATTAGCGGTTTGATATTGGATATATTGGAGCGTCTACCGAAAACCGGTGAGAAGTTGAATTGGATGTGCTTCGAATTTGAAGTGGTTGATATGGACGGTGCCCGCATAGACAAGGTTCTGGTTCGGAAGATAAATAAAGAGAATAAGGAAATGAATTGAAAATGTGGTTATGTATTTGTTAGGTTGTGACATAGGGTGTTCATCCGTAAAGGTCTCGATTGTAGAAGCCGAGAGTGGCATTATGGTCGGTGCGGATTATTTCCCTAAAACAGAAGCGCCGATTAAGGCATCTCATATCGGATGGGCAGAGCAGAACCCGGATGATTGGTGGTTTTATGTGAAGAATGCCATTCGCGGAGCTTTGGGAAAGTCTGGTATTCGTGGAGAGGAGATCGAGGCGATAGGTATAGCTTACCAGATGCATGGCTTGGTTGTGGTGGACAAGAACCGGACGGTATTACGTCCTTCTATTATATGGTGCGATAGTCGTGCGGTGGCGTATGGCGAACGTGCTTTCCGTTCGATAGGCGAGAATCGTTGTCTATCTCATCTGTTGAACTCTCCGGGTAATTTTACGGCGGCGCGATTAGCCTGGATAAAGGAGTATGAGCCGGACTTGTATCGCTCGATTGATAAGATTATGTTGCCGGGCGATTATATAGCCATGCGCATGACCGGTGAAATTACTACAACGATTTCAGGTTTGTCTGAAGGTATCTTTTGGGATTTTCAGGATAATTGTCCTTCAGAGGACATTATGTCCTATTTTGGATTTAGCCACGATTTGATTCCGAAACTTTGTGATACATTTGGAATACAGGGCGAGTTGCAAGGCTCGGTAGCGACTGAGTTAGGCTTGAAAAAAGGAACTCCGATAACCTACCGTGCGGGCGACCAATGCAACAACGCTTTATCATTGAATGTGCTTAATCCGGGAGAGGTTGCGGCTACGGCCGGAACCTCTGGGGTAGTCTATGGTGTGAATGGTAATTTGAGTGCGGATAGGCTTTCTCGTGTCAATACATTTGCGCATGTTAATCATACGAAAGAAAATCCGCGCCTGGGAGTTTTGCTTTGTATTAATGGAGTCGGGATCCTGAACTCTTGGGTGAAGAAGACTATGATGTCTGAAGGGACTACCTACGACCAGCAGAATCTGTTGGCGGAAAGTGTGCCGATTGGTTCGGATGGCTTATCTATTCTTCCGTTTGGAAACGGGGCGGAGCGGATGCTTCAGAACAAACGGGTGGATTGTACCATATTTGGCTTGAACTTCAATATCCATACGGCAGCGCATATTGCGCGTGCGGCTCAAGAGGGCATTGTGTTCTCTTTTAAATATGGTATGGATATCATGAATGAGATGGGAATTGATATTCAGGCTATTCGTGTGGGTAATTCGAATATGTTCCAAAGTCCTATTCTTCGGGAGGCGTTGGCTGGCGTAACGGGTACGGTTATCGAAATGTATGATACGAACGGAGCTGTTGGTGCAGCCAAGGGTGCCGGTATTGGCGCCGGTATTTACCATTCTCCCGAGGAGGCTTTTGCATCGTTGAAGAAAATAGAGGAGATTGAGCCGGACGGATTGAAAGCGGACCGGTATTGTGGAGCATTCGAGGTTTGGAAGGAACGCTTGGAAAAGATGATATAAGGTATATGACCAAAATCACTACATATAGTGATTGCCGGATTGCGGATTTTAGTGTTTCTTTGCAGACGTAAATCGAAAAGGACTGAATAAGATTGATGATGAAACAATGTGTATTGAGTGCGGCTATGATGCTGCTTTCAGGTGTAGAGATTGTATATGCCGAAAATTTAGATGTAGTGAGTCCGAATGATACAATTCGGACCTATAACATAGATGAGGTTATCCTGACTTCGTCTACCAAAGAGACCAATGACCTGCGGACTCTTCCGGCCGCGGTTTCCATATTATCCCCTCAACAGATTGCCGGTAGGCAGATTGATGCCTTAAAGGATATCAGCTCGCTGGTCCCGAATCTTTTTATTCCGGATTATGGTGCAAAGCTGACATCGGCCGTTTATATTCGTGGTATCGGAGCACGGAGTAGTGGTCAATCTATCGGAATGTATGTGGATAATGTGCCTTATTTGGATAAAAGTACCTTCGATTTTGAATTGACCGATATTCAACGGATTGAGGTGTTGCGCGGTCCTCAAGGGACACTTTACGGGCGTAATGCGATGGGGGGAATTGTGAATGTTTATACGCTTTCTCCATTCGATTTTCAAGGAAAAAGAGTTTCGGTTCTGGCGGGTAATTATGGCCAGGTTAAGTTGAAAGCTTCTCATTAT
>DWYO01000018.1 GCA_019118725.1 Candidatus Parabacteroides intestinavium
ATCAAAGTAGAACCTTCAGACATGGCTTATTGTATTTTTGGTTGGCAAAGTTAGCTATTTATTTTATTTTTGTGCCGCTAAAAAGAAAACAAAATGACAAAAAAGCATCCTTTACAATTACTTATTGACCAAGGAGAGCATCAACAGCTTGACTTTAAGTTTGAAGTGAGCGATAGCAGGAAGATAGCCCGGACGCTTAGCGCTTTTGCAAATACAGACGGAGGCAGATTGTTGATAGGCGTTAAGGACAATGGCAATATCTCCGGAATCCGGAGTGAAGAGGAGTATTATATGATAGAGGCGGCCTCGATGGTTTACACGCGTCCGCAGGTGGCTTTTACGGCTACCCGATGGGAGGTGAACGGGAAGACGGTGCTTGAGGTGTACATCGCTCCGGGAAAAGAGCGGCCCTATCTGGCACCCGACAAAGACGGGGACTACAAAGCCTATATCCGTGTGGCCGATGAAAATATCCTGGCCAATGAGGTCTTGGTGCTGGCGTGGAAGAAAGAGCGTTCAGCGCGTGGGGCGTTGTTGAAGTTTAATAAGCCGGTTAAGCTGCTTTTGGCTTATTTGGCGGATAATCCGCATATCAGTCTGAGTCGGTTTTGCAAGATTGCCCACATCAATATATTTACCGCCAAGCAGATATTAAGTGATTTAATCAGTATGGATGCCCTCGAATATATTGTTTTGGACAAACATATTTTGTATCGGACGAAAGAAAATGCCAAAATGTCAAAATGATAATTTATCTCTTTTAAGAAGCTCTTTTGCTCTCATTTGTCAAATCATGGTGGGCAATTGGAATAGGACTGTCTGCTTTTTGGAAATAAATTGTACCTTTGTAGGCGATTAAAGAAAAAGCGGAAAATAAGATGAAACAATATCTCGATTTACTCAACCGTGTGTTGACCGAGGGTGTACAGAAAAGCGACCGGACGGGCACGGGCACAATAAGCGTCTTCGGTCATCAGATGCGTTTTAACCTGGAAGAGGGCTTCCCGCTTCTGACTACCAAGAAGCTTCACCTCAAGTCTATCATTTACGAGCTGCTTTGGTTCCTGAAAGGGGATACGAACGTGAAATATTTGCAAGAAAACGGCGTGCGTATCTGGAACGAATGGGCGGACGAGCATGGCGATTTAGGGCATATCTACGGGTATCAATGGCGTTCGTGGCCCGATTATAAGGGCGGGTCGATTGATCAGATTTCGGAGGCTGTAGAGATGATTAAGCATAATCCCGATTCGCGACGGATTATTGTAAATGCTTGGAATGTAGCTGATTTGGAGAATATGAATTTGCCTCCTTGCCACATGTTTTTTCAGTTTTATGTGGCCAACGGGCGATTGAGCCTTCAAATGTATCAGCGGAGCGCGGATATTTTTCTGGGAGTTCCTTTCAATATAGCCTCGTATGCGCTTCTTTTGCAGATGATGGCGCAAGTGACGGGGCTGAAGGCCGGAGATTTCATCCATACATTGGGCGATGCGCATATTTACCTGAACCATCTGGAGCAGGTGAAACTTCAATTGACCCGCGATCCGCGCCCGTTACCCCGTATGGAGCTGAACCCGGAAGTGAAGAGTCTATTTGATTTTAAATATGAAGATTTTAATTTGACAGGTTATGATCCGCATCCGCACATCAAGGGCGTGGTGTCGGTGTAATTTACAAATTCAAAAATTAAAAATATATGGGTACGAAGATTTCAATTATTGCCGCTGTATCGGATAACAATGCAATAGGCAAGAATCAGCAATTATTGTGGCATTTGCCGGCTGATATGAAGCATTTCAAAGAGTTGACTACCGGTCATGCGATTATTATGGGTCGTAAAACATTCGAATCTCTGCCGAACGGTCCGCTTCCGGAGCGTAAGAATGTAGTACTGACTACGATGCCGGAAGATTTCGTGAATTGTTTCGCGTGCGAGTCTATGCATGATGCGTTAGATTTATGCGAACATGAGGAGGAGGTGTTTGTTATCGGTGGTGCATTGGTTTATCGTCAGGCTTTGCGTCGTGCTGATAAGATGTATATTACCCGCGTTCATCATGAGTTTGAGAATGCTGATACATTTTTCCCTGTGATAGATTGGGACCAATGGGAAGAAGTTGAGCATCAGGATTTTCCGGCGGATGAAAAGAACGCATATCCTTATTCTTTCATTACTTATGTGAGAAAAAAATAAAGATTTACTTGTATTTAACACAGTCTTTACAACTTTTTGCGCTTGCTTTCTATCTTATATATAGTAGTCGGTAGTTGGTTCTACCTGCTGAAGAAAAAAGAAAAGATATGAAAGCAAGAGCATTTTTTATTCCTTTGCTGATAGTGCCAGCCTTGAGCTTTTCGGCCTATTATGCGATAGCCGGACAAAAGACGGCAGGGAGCAGGGACCGGGTGCGTGAAGCAATTGTCAGCCAGGACGCATCGAACGTAATTCGCTCCTTGATTGAAAAGATGAGTGGCGAGCTGGAAAAAGATTATGATAAGTTTCCTGAACTCATCCGTGAAGTAGAAAACTATACGCGGAGTCTGAATGATTCGGCCACGATGGCTTTGTTACATTCGCTTACGGCGGAGATGTATCAGACCTATTTTAATAATGACCGGTGGAAAATTCAACAGCGTACGGACCTGCAAGGCTATGTTCCAGAAGATATACGTGAATGGACGGCTAATCTGTTTACCCAAAAGATTACCGAGGAACTGGAGGCTTCATTGGCTCCGGTGGAAGCTTTGCGAAACACGCCGGTCACACGCTTTGCTGATATCTTGAAGCTGGGTGACGATGCCCGCATACTCCGGCCTACTTTGTATGATTTTTTGCTTCAACGGGCTATCGACTTGCAACCCTCCGATGATTTTTATCGGCGTTGGATTGACTTCCGGGCTTCGCAAGTAGGTAATCCGAAAGCGGAATTGCTGGTGTCATTGGACTATTTAAGGTATCGGTTGGGACGTATTAATACGGATGCTTATAAATCCGGATTGGATTCGCTGGCCGGGAAGTTCACCGATAAGGAATGCCGGTTGGAAATTGATTTGGCCAGACTCCGATGGATGGAATCTACACAATATGCCTATCCGGAAGAGGCTCAACGCGATTCGGCCCGCCAGGCCATTTATGAGTTCTGCCGGACGAATATCGGAAAATATGACGGGGAACGGGTAAAGGAATTCCAGAATACGCTGGCGAGTATGGAGATTCCTATGCTCCGTGCCGAGAATACGAATAATGTCTATCCGGGGAAGAATCTGGAATTGCGGGTGACTTATCGGAATACCCCGAAGCTGACTCTCCGGATTTATCAGAACCTTTCCACACCGGAAACGGCTATGCGTAAGCAGAAAGGATTCCGGGGAAAGGTCGTAAAAGAGATTAGTTATGCCTTCCCGATACCGAAGCCGTATGAGGAAACCGATACGCTCCTCACTGTCCCTATGGAAAAGCTGGGCTTGTATGAGTATGAAATTACGACTCCAGGGGAAAATTTGGCTATTAACGCACCTTTTAGCGTGAGCAAATTTGCCACGGTTAGCCGGACGAACGCGGACGGATTGCAGGAGGTGCTGGTGACAGATTTCGAGAGCGGGAAGCCTTTGGCAGATGTTCCGGTGATTGCTTATAACGTAACAGGGCAATGGAAATCGAAAGTTATCGGAACGGTAAAGACCGATGCTAACGGATTGGCTCTGTTGAATATAAAGAATAGAAAATTGATAGATTGTGCCCGTCCGGTTTTAGGAAGCGATACAGCTTCGTTGATTACGAACGTACTTTCGTATAACCGGGTAGGAACGGAAGATACGAATCTTACCGCTTATCTGTTTACCGACCGGGGTATTTATCGTCCGGGACAAACTCTCTTCTTTAAGGGAATTGTTTATGCGGAAGAGAATCATGAATTGTTGGCAAAGGCCGGCATGAAATATTCTGTCACGCTTCGTGATGCCAATTATCAAGATATTGCCACAAAGGAATTTACTACCAATGAGTTCGGTTCTTTCCACGGAGAATTTACGTTGCCTAAGACCGCATTGAACGGGAATTTTACGTTGGTGTCCGAACATACTTCCACCCATTTCCGGGTGGAGGAATACAAACGTCCTTCGTTTCAGGTCGAAATTGAGCCATTGAAAGAGGAGGTCTCTTTTGACAGGGAGCTGGTATTGAAAGGAAATGCGATGAGTTTCTCCGGTGTGGGCTTGCAGGAAGGAAAAGTGACGTGGACTATTCGGAAGCAACCCTTCTGGTTACGCAGCTATATGATAAATCCGTATGATTATACTACAGAGCAGGTGGCCAACGGTACGGCTGAAGTGGATAAAGAGGGTAACTTCCAAATCCGTTTCACGCCTGAACGGGAAAGCCGGTCGGATAAACCGGTATTTCGTTCTTATCGGGTGGAAGCTACATTGACAGACAGTAAAGGAGAAACGCAAGCAGCCGAATATACTTTTTCGGTGGGGGATGCCGGTATTGTCCTTTCGATAGAGATGGAGAATCAACTGGAAAAAGAAGATGCGCAGGCCAGAGTAAAAGCGCAGACCGTGAACGGAGAACCGGTCGATACGCAGGGTACCTATACGATTTTCCGGATGCAGGGAGAGGATACCGACTCTATCCTTGCGGTAGGTACCTTCTCTGCGGGAAAAGCTTTGGATAAGTCTGTTTTTGCTCAACTCCCTTCTGGAAAATATCGTTTACAGGTGCATTCAATGGATAAGCAGGGCGTGAAGGTAGAGAATGCACAAGACTTTGTTTTGTATAGTCTGACGGATAAATGTCCGCCGGTTCCTTCGGTAGAATGGATGCCTCGACCCAGTCTGGAAGCTTCGGTTGGCGAGACTGTAAAGGTGTTGTTCGGTACGTCTGAAAGTCCGGCGTATGTGTTGTATGAACTTTTCAATGAGCGGGGCGAACTGCTTAAACGGGAGCGGGTTACAATGCAAAATGAAAACCGGTATTTCCCGATTCATTTTGTGGAATCGTATGGACAAGGGGTTACGGCTTCGTTTGTATTTGTCAAGGACGGGCAACTGAATATGTCCCGATGCCGGATTATGAAAAAGGAACCGGAACGGAAATTGACTTTCCGTACCGAGACCTTCCGTGATCATCTTTTGCCCGGAAGTGCGGAGAGTTGGAAGTTTCGTTTGGTAGATAAGGATTCCTTGGCGGTACGGGCAGAGGTATTGGCCAGTATGTATGACGCGTCATTGGATGAATTGGAATCTTTCGACTGGATTTTCCGTCCGTCATTGCATTATGCCTTTTGGACTCCTTATTTTGTAGATGGAGCCGTTTTCGGGCGGGGGTTTGATAGCGATGCCGGAAGCCGGGATTACCGGGCCGTGCCCTCGTATGAATATGACGCGATGTATAACGATTGGTACAAGATGCTTAGCTGGAACCTGCGATATTATTCTACGAATGCAGTTTCTGTTACCGGAGGAGTACAATTGCGTGGTGCAAAGGTAATGGCTAAATCGGCAGGTAATGCAGAAGCAGAAACTCAACAGTTTGAAGATGCGGCATTAGCTGAACCACCGGTAGTAGCCGATGTTATTGCAGAAGAGGAGGTGGAAACTGCGCTCTTTGGGGTAACGCCGAAACCGGTTGTGCGTGAGAATTTTGCTGAGACAGCCTTTTTCTATCCGGTGCTGCAGACCGACGAGCGGGGAGAAGTCTCTTTTAACTTTACCGTGCCGGAAAGTAATACGACCTGGAAACTTCAGTTGCTGGCGCATACGGATAGCTTAGAATATGGCTATTTGTCGAAGACGGTCATTACTTCAAAACCGGTGATGGTGCAGCCCAACTTGCCGCGTTTCTTGCGGGAAGGGGATGAGACTGCTATTGCTTCGCAGGTAGTGAACCAGCTTTCGGAACCGATAGAGGGTTCTGTCACGCTGGAGTTATTTAATCCGGAAAATGATGAGATATGGATCCGAATGCAGAAACCGGTCAGTCTGGCTGCGGATAGTACCGGTACAGTACAATGGAATTTCTCGGTTGGAAAGTGGTCCGATGTGGGTGTTTTGGGATGCCGCATTGTGGTCAATACACTGGATGGCAGTGACGGAGAGCAGCATTTGCTTCCGGTATTGTCAGAGCAGCTACTCGTGACAGAAAGTATACCTTTCTTCTTGATGGAGGATAAATCAACGAAAATCAGGCTTCCAAAACAGGCGATAGAGAATCCGTATCGGGTGACGTTGGAGGTCAGTTCGAATCCGGTATGGTATGCCGTACAAGCATTGTCTACCTTGAATGAGCCGGAACAGGAAGATGTCTTGTCGTGGTTTGCTGTATATTATAGTAACACATTATCGCAATATATCGCTAATGCTCATCCGCGAATCAAACAGATGATAGCTCGTTGGAGTGCTGAAGGCGGTGATGCCGGAACGTTGTTGTCTAATTTGGAGAAGAACGAAGAGTTGAAGACTATTCTTCTGGAAGAAACTCCTTGGGTGATGGAGGCGAAAGACGAGACTGAGCAGAAACAGCGGTTGGAATTGTTGTTTGATATGAACCGAGCTGAACAGGTTCGGAGTGAGGCTCTGCAACAACTCTTGGAACGACAGAACTGGGAAGGAGGATGGAGCTGGATGAAAGGTATGCCGGCCAGCTTCACTATGACATTGCAGGTACTGAAAGGCATGGCGCAATTGGTACAGCTGAATGCCGTGCAATACAATGAGGCGGAAAAGGAGATGCAGATGAAGGCGTTGCGTTTCTTGGATAAATCGATTAAGGAGGAGTATGAGCGGGTACTCCGTTCCGGGAATATCGGCCATATCCGTCCCAGTGATATGCAGATAGATTACCTTTTTGTGCGTAGTTTTTACAGGGATATCCCCGAAGGTGACGCGCGCGAGGCCATCCGTTTCTATACACAGCAGGCCACATCTTATTGGGATGAGTTCGGCTTATACAGCCGTGCCGCCATTGCATGGCTCATGCAGCAGAATGGGAACAAGGAAAAGGCAGCCGAGATATTGGCATGGTTCCGTAAAACGGCAACGACGGATAAAGAAAAAGGCATGTATTGGGCGAACAATCGTCCATCATACACATCTCTTTATCAGCCGATCGAGACACATTGCTTGATTATGGCTCTCTTCCATCGGATTGCGCCGGATGTTCAAGAGGCGGATAGGATGAAACAGTGGTTGTTGACTCAGAAGCGTACGCAGAACTGGGCTTCTACTCCGGCTACGCAAAATGCGGTTTATGCCTTGCTGCTTACTGGAAGCGATTGGCTAAGTGAGGATCCCCAGGTGACTGTTGATTATGGGGAAGAACCTGTTGTAGTTGATGGATCTTATTTGAAACAGGAGATTACTCCAAGTAATAGCCAAATGGCAATCGTTAAATCTCAGTCAAGTCCTGTCTGGGGGGCTGTTTATACGCAGTATTTTGCTCCGGTAACTGAGATAAAGAAGCAGAAGGGGGTATTGAATGTTGAGAAGATGCTATTTATAGAGGTGAATAATGGAAATGAGAAGCAGTTGCGACCTGTATCAGAAGGCGAACCGCTGCGGGTAGGGGAGAAGGCTGTTGTCCGATTGACTATCCGTACGGATCGGATGATGGACTATGTGTTCCTGAAAGATCTTAGGGCAGCCTGCTTCGAACCGGCTGAACCGTTGTCGGGCAGTCAGTATCGGGATGGCATCTGGTATTACCGTTCGTCTAAAGACATCTCTGAGAATATCTACATCGAGCATCTGCCACAAGGTACATTTGTCTTAGAGTACCCTGTTTACGTAGCTCGTCCAGGCAAGTATGCTGGCGGAATCTCTACCATTCAGTGTTTGTATGCCCCTGAATTTGTCGGTCATACGGAAGGCATAACTGTGACAACAGATTAAGAAGCAGTCCTTTCCAAGAGGAGGAATAATTCAAAAACACAGAATACAGAGGCTATGTTTTTTAACATTGGTCTCTGTGTTTCTGTGTTAAATTTTGAATGAGCTTTAGGAATAAAGT
>DWYO01000174.1 GCA_019118725.1 Candidatus Parabacteroides intestinavium
TCATATTCTATTAGCTGTTCATAGCTAAGAGTTTTTAGTTCCTCCAAAAGCAGAGTGTTCAAAGGTAAGCATTCTTTTTGAACAGACAAGTGAATAAGAGATTTTTATAAATTAAAGCACCAAGAAATCTACAATCTGGCGATGTATAGCTTTTCCTTTTCCATTTAAAGCAAAAGATGCCTATCTTCGTTTCCGTTTATGCCTACGTTTGTTTCCGTTTATGCCTATGTTTTCCGACAAAGGGTGCGTACTTTTTCCTATTTTAAAAACCGTTCTAAAAAAATGGATGCAGTTCTGAACAAAAATCAAGAGACAAAAGATTATCGAACAAAAAAGAATACTAATTTTGCAAATTCAAGAGGAAACGAATATATGACGCACGAAGAAGTAAAAACAATGCAAAAGGTACCTGAACCGACCTTGCGCCGATTGCCGTGGTATCTTGCCTTCATCAAATTGTTGCAGGGCAAGGGCGAATCGGTCGTGTCGTCTACGCAAATAGCCAAAGAGATCAATGTGGATGCGAGTCAGGTCGCAAAGGACTTGTCTTACGTCAATGTTGCAGGCAAAACGCGTGTGGGGTACGAAGTGGATGAATTGACGGACGAGCTGAACGACTTCCTGGGATTTACTTCGCAACACAAAGCATTCCTGTTCGGAGTCGGGAGCTTAGGGGCAGCTCTCTTGCAGGATTCCGGATTGAAGCAATACGGACTGGACATTGTAGCCGGCTTTGATATCAAACCCAACTTGGACGGGACATCCATAAATGGCATTCCGGTTTTCCACATCAACCGTTTCCTTGAAAAACAAAAAGAGACGAATGCCACCATCGGAGTGATCACCGTACCGGTCGACAAGGCCCAAGAGGTGGCCGACCAAATCATTGCGGGCGGAATCAAAGGACTTTGGAACTTCACCCCGTTCCGCATCCGCGTGCCTGAGCATATCGTCATCCAGAACACCTCAATGTATGCGCATTTAGCGGTCATGTTTAATCGATTGAACTCTATAAATTCTTAGCATGAAAATTATAGCGGTAGGAATGAATTACGCGGCTCACAATAAAGAGCTGCATCATACGTTAGAAATAACAGAGCCTACAATCTTCATGAAAGCCGACTCGTCCCTGTTAAAAGACGGAAAGCCATTTTTTATTCCGGACTTTTCCGCTGAGATGCATTATGAGACGGAATTGGTAGTGAAGATTGACCGGTTGGGGAAAAACATCGCGGAGCGATTTGCACACCGTTACTATAATGAGGTAACGGTCGGTATCGACTTCACGGCACGCGATTTACAACGTCGCTTGCGTGAGCAAGGACTACCGTGGGAAATCAGCAAGGCATTCGATAACTCGGCGGCAATCGGCACGTTTGTTCCTTTGAAGGAGACGGATGATATTCAGCATCTTTCTTTCCATTTGGATATAAACGGGCAAACCGTCCAGCAAGGGTATACGGATGACATGCTTTTCTCGGTCGATAAAATTATAGCCTACGTCAGCCGTTTCTTCACCTTGAAAATCGGAGACCTGATTTATACGGGAACTCCGGCCGGTGTCGGAGCTGTACATATCGGGGACCATTTGGAAGGCTATTTGGGCGACCGGAAATTACTGGACTTCCATGTCCGTTGATCCGGATATCTCCGTGAAGGGCTCAGTTTGTTAATAAGAAACAGGTATGAAACGAAATTTACTGAGTATTATTTTCATCATTTTGTCATGGGTATCAGGTTGGGCTTCAACAGACCAATATACCGCCCATTCTCTGCTTTCATCCGGCCGCTGGGTTAAAGTCAAAGTAGAGCAATCCGGTGTGTACCGGCTTACGGCCTCTGCCTTGGCGGAGATGGGGTTTTCCGACCCATCGAAAGTTTCCGTCCATGGATATGGAGGCTGGATATTGGACGAGGATTTTTCGAAAGGAACCTATTTGGACGATGTCCCGGCCATTCCGGTCTGGCGTGATGGCGAGTCCATCTACTTTTATGCCAAAGGCCCCGTCAAATGGGAGTATAATGCCTACAACCGGCGTTTCACTCACACCAACAACCCCTACTCCACTTCAGGATATTATTTCATAACCGATGCGACCGATGTATCAAACATGGAAACGCAAGCCTCGGTTGAAGGGGCGGTACGTCAAATTTCCTCCTTCGATGATTATCAGGTATGGGAAACCGAGTCGGTAGCCGTGAACGAATCCGGACGCCAATTGTTCGGCGAATCGTTTACAGCGATTACCTCGCGCGATTTTTCCTTCTCTGTACCAGGCATTACTCAGGATGATGCCATCATCACCATGCGTTTCATCGCCAAGACCTCAAGCCGAACACCGGTAACCCTGGAGGTCGGAGACGAGCAGCTGAACCTTTCCATTTCGGCACCCGTTCAATATGAAACCTATACAGCAGCAGTAGCCGATTCCGGCTCGATAGTCTGGAGAGGAGAAAAAAGCGAACAGGTAAACATGACCGTGACGTATGGAAAATCCGGAGACGAGAATGCCCATTTGGATTATATCCGTTTTCAGATGAGACGCGCCTTGCGGTTATACGATTCAGAAACGGCATTCCGGAGCACAGATGCCATCGGGAATGTATCCCGTTTCCAACTGGAAGACGCATCTTCATCTACCGTAGTATTCGAGATAACCGATGCACAAGCGCCCAAGCTGATGAGTACGACCTTAGACGGTACAACGCTCTCTTTCTCGATTTCTTCCTCTTCCCAACTTCGGGAATTTGTGGCATTCGATAAAAACAGTTTAACCCGTACTCCCACGATTGTAGGAGAAATCAATCCGCAAGACCTGCACGGCATGGAACTCCCCAATATGGTCATCATTGCCCCCAATGCCTTTACCTCACAAGCGGAACGCTTGGCGGAAGAGCACCGGAGACGGGACGGATTGAAGGTGGCGGTGATCAGTCCGGAAGCTATTTATAACGAATTTTCCAGCGGAATGCCGGAAGCTACCGCCTATCGCCGGATGCTGAAGATGTTTTATGACCGGAGCACAGACACAGATGCGTTGCAATACCTGTTATTATTCGGAGATGGCGCGTTTGATAATCGCGGATTGACCCACGAATGGTCTCAGAACAGTTCGTTGTTGAGCAATATGCTATTGACCTATCAATCGGAAAATTCCATCAATATATACTCTTACACCAGCGATGATTATTTCGGAATTCTGGAAGATAATAGCGGAAGCAATTTAGCGTCAGACAGGATATGCATAGGCATAGGCCGTTTGCCGGTACGTACTTATGCAGAGGCCCGGGCAGCCGTGAATAAACTTATCTCGTATATGGACAATACGTCTCCCGGTGATTGGAAAAACAACATCACGTTTATGGCCGATGATGGGAGTAATGCCGATACCGACAAGCAGATCCACATGAGGCAAGCGGACGAACTGGCGCAGATCGTCCAGGAAAATTATCCGGACTTCCGGGTAAACAAACTCTATTTTGATACTTATACCAAAGAAAGAACCGGAGGAAACGCCTCTTATCCGGATGTCGAGAGCAATCTCCAAAAGCAATTGAGAAACGGATTGATGGTACTGAACTATACCGGTCATGGCAATACAACCAGCTTGAGCGATGAGCATGTGGTGACCCAATCGGCCATCCAGCAATACAACTACACCTATCTTCCTTTGTGGATTACGGCGACCTGTGATTTTACGCGCTTCGATGCCTTATCCACCTCGGCGGGCGAATCGGTATTCCTCAATGAAAATAGTGGAGGCATTGCCCTGTTCACCACAACACGAACCGTATTTTCCAGCAATAATGCCTCTATCAACCGGGCTATCATCAACAATCTGTTTGAGAAAGACGAGAATGGCATGCACTTGACATTAGGGACCATTATCCGAAATGCCAAACAAGCCTTGTCTGGTGATGATAACAAACTGAAGTTCCTGCTGATTGGTGACCCGGCAATGCGCCTGACTTATCCGGACTATGAGATAGCCGTTACGGAGATCAACGGCACTCCGGTTGATGAAGCCGACATACCGACCATCCGGGCTTTGGAACGGGTAACGGTAAGTGGTGAGATCCGTACTCCGGCCGGTGTGAAGGATTCGCAATTTTCCGGTTCCTTAGACATAACGATTTTTGATAGCCAGCAGACTATCACTACACTGGATAACTTCGGGACCGGCACGCATTTTACCTATACCGATTACCCCAATACCTTATATATAGGGAACGACTCCGTTCAACAAGGTGAATTCAGTTTTACGTTCACGGTACCAAAGGACATTTCCTACTCGAACGATTTCGGGAAGATGAATTTTTACGCATTCAATGCCACCGATTCCCTGGAAGCACACGGCTCATTCCGGGATTTCCGTGTTGGCGGAACTTCAGATACGGGTACGGATGATGAAACGGGACCGGAAATACGCTATCTCTATCTGAATGACACGACATTTGTAGATGGAGGAAAGGTTAATACGACTCCGCTATTTGTCGCCTCATTATGGGATGCCAGCGGAATCAATATCACCGGGAGCAGTATCGGGCACGATATGATGCTGATCATAGACAATCAGGTAGTTAAGAGCTATACCCTGAATGACTATTATCAACTTTCCGGAGAGGATGGGGCAGGTTTGGTCATATTCTCGATTCCGGAACTCGAACCGGGTTTGCATACGGCTGAATTCAAAGTATGGGATGTACTGAACAACTCCACTACACAGACATTCTCTTTCGAGGTCGTGGAAGACCTTGAGCCTCAACTGATCAAACTTTATGCGACACCGAATCCGGCACGCGAGCAGGTTACCTTCTACCTGCATCATAACCTGCCGGAATCCCAACTAAATGTCCGCATCGAAGTATTCGACATGGCCGGCCGATTGCGCTGGAATCACACAGAGACCGGTTCGTCCGAGGTATTCAAGGCTTATCAACTGACCTGGAACTTGGAAGGGAATAACGGAACTCGCCTGCGTCCCGGCATTTACATTTACCGGGCATCACTCAGTTCAGGGAAATCCAAGACCGTGACCGATGCGAATAAAATGATTATCCTAGCACAATAAAAAACAGAATCTTCTGTTATTAATAATGATTGTTTATAACTTAGCATACAACTTGAATAAGATGATTACATACCGTAAGTTAAAAGCTTTTGCCCTGCTGGCAACATTCTTGCTTTGTTTCGGAAACCGGATCTGGGCACAAGACGGAGAAAACCCGAAAGCCAATTGGGCACCTATCAACACCGCAGTACCCTCTCTTTCCATCGCTCCGGATGCCCGAGGAGGTGGTATGGGAGATATCGGTGTGGCAACACTTCCCGACGTGAATTCCCAATATTGGAATCCGGCCAAATATGTATTTAACTATAGTAATGCCGGAGTTTCTCTTTCCTACACGCCTTGGTTACGCCGATTGGTTAATGATGTCGCCCTGTTGAACTTGTCCGGATACTTGAAGTTAGGAACAGACGAACGACAGGCCATAGCGGCATCCTTACGCTATTTCACCTTCGGTGAAGTTACCATAAGTGAAGAAAGCTCAGGGGTTGAACAAATGATTACCAACCCGTACGAAATGGCATTCGATGTTAGTTATAGCCGTAAGTTATCCGAGTCCTACTCCATGGCGGTCGCTTTGCGGTATATCCGTTCCGATCAAGGCGCAGATGTAACCGACGAACGTGTACCGGGCAATGCCTTTGCCGCTGATGTAGCCGGATATTTGGAGAAATATGTTATCTTAGGAAACGCGGAAGCTTTATGGAGCTTCGGATTCAATATTTCGAATATCGGAACCAAGATTTCGTATGATTCAGGAGCTACCAACCAGTTCCTGCCTACAAAACTGGCTATCGGTACCGGGTTGCTTTACCCGTTAGACGATTACAATGAAATCGGAGTCTATGTAGACATCAGCAAATACCTGGTTCCGAGCGAACCGCAAATGACGGGTACCACCGATGAGGATATTCAGGCCTACAACGATGCGGTAGACGAATACAACACCATGTCGCCCATCACCGGTATGTTCAAGTCGTTCGGTGATTCTCCCTTGGGATTCAAAGGCGAGATGCAAGAGATCATGGCTTCTATAGGTCTGGAATACAGCTACAACCAGCAATTCTTTGTACGCGGAGGATATTATTACGAGAACCAGAACATGGGTAACCGCCAGTATTTCTCGTTCGGAGCCGGTTTCCGCATGAGTGTATTCCAACTGGACGCAGCCTATCTGCTCAGTACCGTACAAAGCAACCCATTGGACCAAACCCTGCGTTTCTCGCTTTCATTTGATATGGACGGAATCAAGAACCTGTTCCGATAAATTTTTAAGTAGAATTGTCAAACACGAAGGCCCGGAGATTTCATTTTGAAAATCAAAACAGAAAAGCTCCGGGCTTCCATGTTTTATTCCATCCCGATTACGCCAAAATCGTTAATAAAATAAAAATCCCCATCCTTCATTATCCACCCTTTAAACCATCCTATTT
>DWYO01000175.1 GCA_019118725.1 Candidatus Parabacteroides intestinavium
GTTATATCATGAAAGCGCAGAACACTTGCCTATCATTGATTATCATTGCCATTTGGACCCGAAACAGATTGCCGAGAACTACCCGTTCCGGAACTTGGCGGAGATCTGGTTGGGCGGAGATCATTACAAATGGCGGGCCATGCGAGGGAACGGCGTTCCGGAAGAGTTCATCACCGGAGGGCGTTCGGATTATGAAAAGTTCGAAAAATGGGCGGAGACCGTGCCCTATACCATGCGCAACCCGCTCTACCATTGGACTCATTTGGAATTGAGCCGCATCTTCGGGATAGATAAAATAGTCAAACCAGAAACGGCCCGGGAGATTTATGAGGAATGTACGGCCAAACTACAGACAGAGGAGTTTCGCGCCGCCCGTATTTTGGAGCGTTGCCATGTGGAGGTGGTCTGTACCACCGATGACCCTGCAGACTCGCTGATCTATCACCGGCAAATACCTCAACTCGGCATCAAGACCAAAGTCTATCCGGCCTGGCGCCCTGATAAGGTGCTGGCCATCGAAAATCCGGAATCTTACCTTATATATATACAACGCTTGGCAGAAAGTGCCGATCAGGAAATCCGCACGTATGATGACCTGTTGGAGGTCTTGCGCAAAAGACATGATTATTTTGCCTCGTTGGGATGCCGTTTATCCGATCATGGCATGGATAACTTTTATGCCGATGCGTATACCGAAACGGAAATACGGCAAATATTCGCTAAGGTACTCGCAGGGAAACAACCGGACGAAACGGAAATACGCAAATTCAAAAGCGCACTCTTGTTTGAACTGGCTATTATGGACTGGGAAAAAGATTGGGTACAGCAATATCACATCAGTGTGATACGCAACAATTGCACCCGGATGTACCAGGCCATAGGCCCGGATACCGGATTCGATGCTATCCTGGAAGTAAATTGCTCTGCCGTAGGGCATAAATTCCTGAACCGGCTGGATGCTATAGGAAAATTGACAAAAACCATTCTGTATAGTTTGAATCCGAAAGATAACGAGGTGTTGGCCACCTTGGCTTATACCTTCAACGAAGCGCCGGTCCCGGGGAAAATCCAACTGGGCGCGGCTTGGTGGTTCCTGGATCAGGAGGAGGGTATGAAAAAACAGTTGAATACCCTTTCTGCCATGGGATTACTCAGCCGGTTTGTAGGGATGCTGACCGATTCGCGTAGCTTCCTGTCCTATCCGCGGCACGAGTATTTCCGCCGCATCTTGTGTAACCTGATCGGGGAAGATGTGGAAACGGGGAAACTTCCTTATAGCGAAATGGATTTTCTTAAGCAGATGATAGAAGATATTTGTTATCGGAATGCAAAGAGGTATTTTGGTTTTTAGGAGGGATTAGAGGTTGGAAATTCTAAATTCCTACTTCTAAGTCTGCATTCAAATAAAAAAGAATCATGAACACAAAGAAAAAAATTGTTACATTCGGGGAAATCATGCTACGCTTGGCAACACCCGGATATCTACGCTTCGGCCAGGCCAACGAGCTAACGGCTACGTTTGGTGGAGGTGAGGCGAATGTAGCCGTATCTTTAGCCAATTACGGCATGGATACAGATTATATAACCCGTTTGCCGAACAATGATATCGCACGGGCTTGCTTACAAGATTTGCGGGGGAGGGGGGTAGGTACCGATCATATCCTTTTCGGAGGAGAACGCATGGGAATTTACTTCCTCGAAACGGGAGCGGTAGCTCGTGCCAGCAAGGTCATTTATGACCGGAGCCATTCATCCATAGCGGAAATCCAGCCGGGAATGGTTGATTGGGAAACGATTCTGGACGGAGCCGGCTGGTTTCATTGGACAGGTATCACTCCGGCTATCAGTCAAGGTGCGGCTGATGTTTGCCGGGAAGCCATCCAAACGGCCAACCGATTAGGGGTCACGGTATCTTGTGATTTGAATTATCGGAAAAACTTATGGAAATATGGGAAATCTGCCGCTGAGGTTATGCCGGAACTGGTTGAAGGATGTGACCTGATCCTGGGTAACGAAGAGGATGCCGATAAAGTGTTCGGTATAAAACCGGAAGGGTTTGATGTTACTGCTACCCAAGGAAAGGTGAACGCCGCTGAGTTTGAAAGCGTATGCCGGCAATTGATGGCACGTTTTCCACGGGCAAAGAAAGTGGTCATCACGCTTCGCGGAGCCATCAATGCCAATCATAATACCTGGGGAGGAGTTCTTTTTGACGGGAACAGGCTCTATCAATCTCCGCGCTATGACATCACACATATCGTAGACCGGGTCGGAGGAGGCGATTCCTTCATGGGGGGATTAATTTACGGACTACTCACCTATGCGGACGACCAGCAGGCATTAGACTTTGCCGCCGCAGCCTCTTGCCTGAAACATACGATTTACGGGGATTATAATCAAGTTTCTGTACAAGAAGTCGAGACATTAATGCGGGGAGATGCCTCCGGACGTGTCTCCCGATAAGGCAGACCTCAAAAAAAATGACGTATAACCCAGGAGCTGTCTTGAGATTCTTCGGAAAAGTATTTTATACAGCTTCTCAGAAGCTGTTTGGAATTTATTCCAGCTTTTTATAAAGAATGTTTTCGAGGATTTTTATTTGTTCTTATGAGGAGCATAGCGGGCTATGTGACGAATAAGAACGGAGAAAAAGACCGAAAACAAATTTAGAAAAAGCTGCATAAATATTTTCCGAAGAAATTCAAAACAGCTTCTAAAAAAACTTAAACAATATGTTAAGCAAGAAATTTAAAGTAGGAATCATCGGTGCAGGGTCTATCGCCCGAAAGATGGCTGATACGCTTCGAGGCATGCAGGAAGCCGAATTATATGCCATTGCCGCACGTGACCTTTCGCGAGCCGAAGCATTTGCCCGGGAGTTTCAAGCCCCTAAGGCATACGGCTCATACGAAGAGCTGGCAGATGACCCCGAAGTGGATTTAGTCTATATCGCCACCCCACATTCACATCATTACTCACATGCCCGTATGTGCCTTTTAAAAGGGAAACCGGTATTGTGCGAAAAAGCCTTTACCGCTAATACCCGGGAGGCCGAGGAGCTGATGCGTTTGTCCGAAGAGAAGAGGGTGTTCCTGACCGAAGCTATCTGGACACGCTATATGCCTTTCTCGCGTACCATCCGGGAAATCGTGGAAAGTGGAATTATCGGAACTCCGACTATCCTGACCGCAAACTTAGGTTATGCGATCTCTAACGTAGAACGCCTCGTCCGGCCGGAGCTTTGCGGAGGGGCCTTGTATGATGTCGGAGTCTACCCCATCAACTTCGCCCTGATGACCTTTGGGGAAGAGATTGAAAAGATTACCTCCACCTGTGTAAAGAACGACTTAGGAGTTGATATGCAGGATAGCATCACCTTTACCTATAAGGATGGGCGGATGGCGGTATTGTACGCTACGGCTTATTCCGCAACAGACCGGAGCGCGGTAATTTCCGGAACTTTGGGACACATCGTCGTAGAGAATGTCAATAATCCGCAACGGGCTATTGTTTATAACAAAGATTATCAGGAGATAGCCCGCCACGAATGTCCCCAACAAATTACCGGATACGAATATGAAGTGATGGCCTCCTGTGAGGCGATTGAGCAGGGGTGGATCGAATCGCCTTTCATGCCCCATGCCAAAACGATCGATGTGATGAAAATGTTGGATAATTTGCGTGCGGAATGGGAAGTTGTTTATCCGAACGATGTAATGCAATAACGTTAGCATTTCGTCACCCTGGGCGAAGCCGAAGGGTGACGAAATGGTTTCATGTTTATTTTCTATTCCCGCACTTGCCCATCACCTGTAATCAGGTATTTATAGGTAGTCAATTCAGGAAGCGCCATCGGTCCGCGGGCGTGCAGTTTTTGCGTGCTGATTCCGATTTCCGCCCCGAATCCGAACTGCCCACCATCGGTAAAGGCGGTCGAGACATTACCATATACGCAGGCCGCGTCTACCTCCCTCTGAAAGGTATCGATAGCAGACTTGTCCGCACTAATGATGCACTCACTATGTTTCGAACCATAAGTCGCAATGTGCTTCAAAGCCTCTTGCAAAGAGGATACGGTACGAATACTCATCACATAATCCAGGAACTCGGTCCCGAAAGAAGATGTTGTAGCTTCCTGCAACAGAGATGCCGGATAATTTCCCTGCAAGGCTTGAAAGGCTTCCGCATCGGCCTGAATCCGGACCTGCTTATCGGCCAAAGGCGTACAAAGGGCTGGCAAATCACCAATTCTATCTCTATGGATAATCAAGCAATCCAAAGCATTGCATACACTTACCCGGCGAGTCTTGGCATTATAGATAATCCGTTTCCCGATTTCCACATCCCCGGATTTGTCAAAATAGGTGTGACAGACACCGGCTCCGGTTTCGATAACCGGAATATGCGCTTGTTCCCGGACAAACTGAATAAGCGAAGCGCTTCCACGGGGAATAATCAAATCCACCAGACCGACCGCATCCAGTAAAGCTCCGGTAGCTTCCCGGTCAGCCGGCAACAAAGTACATACTGAAGGCGTAACGCCCTGTTTGATCAGTATATCCCGAATGATTCGCACCAAGACCTGATTGGTCGAAGAAGCGTCCGACCCTCCTTTCAGCACACAGACATTCCCACTCTTGAGGCAAAGGGCGAAAACATCTGTTGTCACATTCGGACGAGCTTCATAAATAACTCCTATTACTCCAAAAGGAACACTCACTTTACGGATTTCCATGCCATTGGGACGTATGATGCGGTTCAGCAGATGATGAAGGGGTGAAGACAAGCCGGCAATATGTCCTACCCCTTCAGCCATGTCCGCTATACGAGCTTCGGTCAGTTTTAAGCGGTCATACTTGGGATTTTCCGGGCTCATCCGTGCCAGATCATCCCGATTTGCCTCCAATATCTGCGGAGTCTGACGAAGTAAGGCGTCCCGCACATCATACAGAATCTGACAAATACAGGCATCACTCAGCCGATGCAAATCCGGAACCGCCGCAGCAGCATCCTGAATCAACGATTGCACCGTAACAGGAGGTGTATTTTCTTTCGGAGCAGAAAGAAATTGCGTACAAACGACAGGTTCTTTCTCGTCAAAAAGAGCCAATAGAATATTTTTCTGTTTTCCATCCGCTATCACCACGGGGATTCCCTTCTCGGCTGTACGCTGTGCTATACGATATTTAGAAGTCATGCCGCCCCGTCCTCGGGTAGAAGTAGTGTTTTGAATATATTTTTCGACCGATTCCCCCGGACGAATACAAGGAATAACCCGGCTTTGCGGAGAATTGGGATCTCCATCGTAAATACCTTTGACATTGGTCAACAAAATCAACCGGTCCACCTGCATCATATCGGCAATCAATCCCGCCAATTCATCGTTATCCGTAAACATCAGCTCCGTGACCGATACTGTGTCATTTTCATTCACAATCGGGATAACCTTATGCTGCAACATCACCTCCATGCAATGCTGCTGCGTTTGATAATGCGTCGGTGTAGAAAAGCTCTCTTTGGTGGTCAGCACTTGTCCGCAAAGAATGCCATATTCATGAAAGAAATCATAATACCGGTTTATCAACTTCGCCTGACCGATTGCCGAATAAAGCTGACGAGCCGAAGTCTTGTCAAGCGATTCGTCCACACCGATTTCTCCGCAACCGGAGGCTACCGCTCCCGAAGAAATCAATATAATCTCAAGTCCCCGGCGGTGCAATTCCGCTATCTGGTCCACCAAAGCTGCCAAGCGGGCAATATTCAGCTTACCATCTTCCCGCCCTAACACGTTACTGCCTATTTTAATTGCAATTCGTCTCATAGCATTTCTGATAAATGTTCACTGCAAAGCTATCAATTATTCTTTTAGAAAACAAAAAACCTGCCTTCTGAAAAAACAGAAGACAGGTTCCCGTAAAATGAAAAAAAACTATTGATTAGAATGTCTTGTTAGCTGCATTTCCTTCGCCCAGCGCCGGATTTGCCTGAAGTTTCTTATACGGAATCGGGAATATCTTGCGAGTTTCATCCGTAGTAGAGGATTTATCCCACCAAGAAGTCTCGATGAACTTATTGAAACGAATCAAATCCTGACGGCGCAGACCTTCGAACGCGAATTCACGACCACGCTCAGCCAAGAACTCATCCATGGTCAATGTTGTTGTTGTGTACTTCGCAGCCTCCCAATCTTCTGGTGCAAAAGCACGTTGACGTACACTGTTCACCAAATCCACCACTTCTTGCGTAGCCGTTCCGCCATTCTTACGCATCAAAGCTTCAGCCTTCATAAACAATACATCAGCATAACGGAACAACACCCAGTCATTACTCATATCACCACGAGCTCCGTTTAGTACTTCATACTTGATAGAACGCGCGCCACTATTTTCTTCACCCTCTGTCATCGACTTAATGTAGTTGACAAACTCCAGCGGCTGACCTACATATTCCTCAGAACCTTTCAATGGCTCAGCATCTGTATCGAAATAATAGCTGCCATCTTCGCGTTCAACACGCGGATATTGTACGCCAATCAAGAATCCTTCTGTCTTACGCAAATCGTTATCGGCAAAGGAATCATAGAACGTAGGCTGCGTTACCAGACCATTCCACGGGCCACCTTCCAGTTCCCAACCAGCTTGCATAGCATAATGGAACCACAATGTGTACCAGTTCATACCGGCTGCATAAATCTCATCATACACAATTACCCAAATATTCTCCTGAGAGTTTTTGTCATTATCTACCTTGAACGGATCGTTCCAATGTTCGTCCAACCGGAATTGTCCGCTATTGATAACCTCATCGCATGCTGCAATACAATCATCCCAACGAGCGGTTCCGGTATAGACCTCTGCATTCAAATATAAATGAGCTAATAAGGTTGTAGCCCCCCATTTAGAAACACGTCCGTAAGTAGTAGTCTTATTATCCGACAAAAAAGGAATATTCTCTGTCAGCTCTTTCACAACATAATCGAAGGCCTCTGCACGCGGTACAGCTGGAGGATTTGTCTCATCCAAGCTTTCTGTAATAGGAATATCTCCAAACATATCCAACAGATAAGCATAACAGTAAGCGCGATAAACACGCATTTCTGCCATTGCCTGCTCTTTGCTGATACCCGGATTCAGACGTTCAAAATCCAGACGTTCGAAATCAGCCAACAGGTTATTCGCAAAACCGACACCCATATAGAGCAAGTTCCAAGCTTGTTCCAACTCCGTATCGGTCGGTGTCCACTGATGACGGTGCATACGAATCCAGTTACCGTTATCATAGCCATGACGGCCTTTCTGTGGCCAAGCTGCACCATCAGCGGTCAACTCCTGCCATTTCCACACGGAATTGTTCGGAGACAATGTTCCGCAGAAGTGTCCCCACGGACGCATCATAGCAGCAATTACCTGGTCTCCACTTTCATAATAATTCTCTGATATTACCTCGCTATAAATCTCTTCATCCAAATTGGTACAAGAAGGAAGCACAGCCAATCCTGCCAAAGCGGTAGCCGCATACAGGCATATATGTTTAAACGATTTCATGATATAGTCTCAATTTTATTCTTATGTTCAATACTCATTTTAGAAAGTTACATTAACACCAAAACTATAAGTCCGTGTATCCGGGTAAGATGAACGGCTATCACAACCCGCTTCCAGACCGGTAACATTGATATCCGGAGTCAAGCCTGAATACCCCGTGATTGTTGCCAAGTTGGTAACAGTTCCATACAGACGCAGGTTCTTGATATACTTATTGTCCTTGAAATTAAAGGTA
>DWYO01000176.1 GCA_019118725.1 Candidatus Parabacteroides intestinavium
AGCGGTCATCCCCAGTCTTATCCTTGCGGTAGGGAATGCGCTCGTTGGAGAGCGTATAGTAGTTGCCGCCGTATTGCAGGCTCGGCCCGAACGGCCGGGTCATGCTCTGCTGCAGGCCGGAAACGAACGGGACGCAGTGAACCGTCTTGATTTGTTTATTGCCATGATCGACACCAATTAACATAGGTGAATGCCTCCTTTTTTGCTTTATACATATCCTTTACGCCTGGATGACGCCTTTCTCAACAGGAGAAGGCAAAATTACTGAAATTATTGAAACAGCTGCACCTCAAAAATTTAAGAGATGCAGCTATAATTTTTTATCAGCCTATTGACATCTGTGTTTGTCCGTTATATACTGTACTTGTAACAGTAATACAGTAGATAACGGATTGTGAGGTGGAAACTTGGAGATCGTCGTAAGCAACAAGGCAAGCCAGCCGCTATATGAACAGATTGCCTCGCAGATCAAAGCAGCCATTATCAGCGGTGAATTGCAGGCCGGCGAGGCGATACCTTCAGTGAGGTCCTTGGCAAAGTCTTTGCAGATTAGTATTTTAACCGTTCAGAAAGCATACGCCACTTTGCAGGAAGACGGTTTTATTGAAACGACCGCCGGGAAAGGCTGCTATGTATCGGCGCAAAACCAGGACTTCTATTTGGAGGAACAGCAAAAAAGGATAGAAGAAAAATTTGCAGAGGCAATCAAGATTGCCCGCACAAGCGGAATATCTCTGAATAAACTGACCGAACTGCTCACACTTATGTATCAGGAGGATGAATGAGAATGCATGATGCCTTGACCATTTCGGGTTTAACAAAAACCTATAAGGACTTTGTTTTGGATGGGGTTTCTTTTTCCGTCCCCAGCGGTTCCATTGTAGGATTGATTGGCGAAAATGGAGCTGGAAAAAGCACTACGATCAGTGCAACACTTGGCCTCATCCAGAAAGAGGCCGGTTCTGTTTCGGTTTTAGGTAAAGAAGAACTGGATAATGAGATAAAGGAGCAAGTTGGCGTTGTATTTGACGGCAGCAATTATCCGGAAATCCTCTCTCCCAGAAAACTCAACCGGGTTTTGAAAAACATCTATCAATCTTGGGACGAACGCACCTTTCTTAGCCTTTTGAAGAAACTGTCCCTGCCGATAGATAAGCCGATTAAGCAGTATTCCAGGGGCATGAAGATGAAACTGGCAATCTCTGCCGCTTTATCCCACAACTCTAAACTGCTGATTTTGGATGAAGCCACCAGTGGACTCGACCCGGTTATTCGAGACGACATCTTGGATATTCTTCTGGACTTTGTTCAAGATGAAGAGCACTCTATTTTGATTTCTTCCCATATTACCACTGATCTTGAAAAGATCGCTGACTATATCGTTTTCATACACGAAGGAAAAGTCGTGTTTTCAAAGCCTAAAGATGAACTGACGGAGCAGTACGGTATCATCAAGTGCGGAGCCGCACAGTTTGACGCCCTGGATAAATCCGACATCATTGTGTATCGAAAGATGGATTATGAATGGCAGGTTCTGATTTCCGACCGAACCGCCATGCAGAAAAAGTATCCTAAAGCGATGATTGTGCCAGCAACGATTGATGAAATCATGTTGCTCTATGTAAAGGGGGAAAAATAATGAAAGGCATTTTGTTAAAAGATCTCTATATCGCCAAGAGCGGCATTATTGTCACACTCACAGCCCTGTTTGTTTTGGCCTTTGGGCTTTCATTTTTGCTTGACGCAAGTTCGATTTTGATGCTCGCACCAGCCATTTCTACTGTTGCTGTTTACATGAGCATCACCAATGACGCAAGTTCAAAATGGAATAAGAATGTAATCACGATGCCCGTATCGAGAGATCAAATTATTGGGGCAAAATATATCCTTTACCTCCTTCTTTCTGCAATAGGAATAATTGTTGTACTGGCATCGCTCGGGATATTGTCCTTGCTTGGCATGACAATAACACTCTATTCGTTGCTCTTTAATGCAGCCATCGGAATAAGTGCAGCTTTATTTGCAGGCGGTATCAGCCTTCCTTGTGTCTACTTTTTTGATGCGGAAAAATCACAAATTGTTTATATGATAGCCTTTGTAGCATCAACAGGGATTATTACAGCTCTCGTACTTCTGATAAACTTGTTTATTCCGGTAAAAGACAATATCCTTTTGGCCTTCTATATTGTACTGGCAATCTCATTTGTCTGTTTTGCGGTTTCTTACAAAATTACAACAGCAGTCTATCGCAAGCAGGATATAATCTAAATCGAATTGCAATATCAACGATGAGAGGTTGCCCACATGGGAAGCTGATAATCCGATTCTTCAGCGCCGCCTCGGCTCTGCTGGGGTGGCGTTGATTTACTTCAGGGCAACACAGATTTCCGAAACAACCTACCTTGTTGATCTGGACAAATGGGCCTGTTCTCCCTTTTGGAGTTCATTAGTATTTTCGCGTACTCAAAGTTTTTCTTCACTTCTTTGCCTTTATGCTTTATCTACTGTTTACTATGGTTTCACAAAAATGGGGGCTTGGAAAATGCTAAAAAATAGAATCAGGGAGTATCGAGCCAAGTATGATATGAAACAGGAAGATTTAGCAAAGTTAGTGGGTGTTCGGAGAGAAACAATAGGAAAATTAGAAAAAGGCATACATAATCCATCATTGGTATTAGCATGGAACATAGCAAAAGCGTTCAATATTTCAATCGAAGATATTTTTACTGTTGAATCTTCAAGTTATATTGATAAATAGCAATAATGCCAAAAAAGAGTGTGGTTCCCTTCGTTATTATTCAGAGTGGGATAGCTTGAAAATATAGATTTTGCTTACAGCCGAACCACTGTTCTGTCCTACACAGGGTCTTACGCCGCTCTTGCCCTTTTACCAGGGTAGTACAGGAAGAAATCGCCACATAATAGAAAGAGGTGATCCACATGGGAAGTTTATAATTCTATCCTTCAGCGACGACGAGGACGCCATCTTTGCGAATGCTATGACGGCCCTTGCTTCTGTCGCAGACTACTCCACGGTGGCCGCCTCCGCAGATGCGCCGCTGCTCTTTGGCTCCCTGCAAATCTACCCGCAGCGCAGGCAAATCTGGCAGACCGGCCAGACGGTGGAGCTGACGCCGATGGAGTTTGATATTCTACTCCTGCTGGCCCGCCGGCCAGGGCAGGTGTTCTCTGCCCGCCAGATTTACGAGGCTGTCGCAGCGGACTCCTATGACGCCAGCTGGACCGGGATCTCCAGCATGGTCTATAAGCTCCGCCGCAAGCTGGGGGCTGACATCATCGAAACCGTTCGGGGCCATGGGTACAAATTCATCGCCCCGGGCATCTCACCAAAATGAAGTAAGTGCACAGTGGTTCTCCTTCCGCTGTGCGCTTCTTTTATTCTTTGCACAGTAATGCGACTTAAATCCGGAACAGGTCAATCGCCCGCATCAGCGTAATGCACAGCTCCTGGTACAGATCCTCGTCCAGTCTGCCTTGATTACGGCTTATTGTCCATTAAAATAGATTCATTTTATAATTCGAGTCTGATGAGAGTGTGGACTTGTTGCCAATCAGGAGATGGAGTACAATATTTTTCAGATTTACTTTCTTGTGAGGTTTCTGTGACATTTGATTGGTACACTATAAAGAAAAGGATGTGAGCGAATGAGAATTTTAGTGGTTGAAGATGACCGCCTTTTGAATAATACCCTTTGCTATAACCTGTCTGCCGCAGGCTATGAAGTAGATGCTGCCCTGACGAAAAGCGTTGCCGAACGGTTTTGCAGAAAACAGGAATATGATTTGATTGTCCTTGACATCAATCTGCCGGAC
>DWYO01000177.1 GCA_019118725.1 Candidatus Parabacteroides intestinavium
ATACTTGCTGCTCAAAAACAAATTATTATCCGGCCTGGCAGCAAACGATTGGGAGTATTCTTTTTTGCGGGTAATCTCTTGATTCTCCGCCCACAACAAATTGGTACACAGGAACAACATCAATAATAATGCCGTTCCGACAGATTGTAATTTTCTTGTTTTCATATCTTTAAAACTTAAAACACTTATTTATTCATTTGTCCATACAATTGTTGCAGGCTACTCAAACTGTTGCGGTATTGCTGGTTTATGGCAAAAACGCCCTCATCCGAACAGGGTAATGTAGGCAACACCTCCCGATCAAATTGCCGACAGGAATTTTGAATATGTTGGCCAGCCTCCAGCAATTTCCGGGAAGCCGGATTATTCGATTGCAAACTTTTCTCTTCCATTTCCATGAGAATTCCTTCCATCTGCATCATATAATAAGTACGCAATTCCGTCATTTCTGAATGCAGTTCGCAGATATATTGCGGTTCATCAAACGCATCTTCACCCCAAGGCAAGGCTAAGTAAAGGAACAGAGCAATGGCCGCAGCAATCGGAATAGCCGCCCATTCCAACCAACGCCTTTTACTTCTCCGATTCTCCGTTTGCTCCAGTTTTGTCAGGAACCGGTCCAAATCGCCAATCGGCAAATCGTCTGTATCAAACGCCTCTCGGTTCTTATCTATGAAATCCTTCAATTGATCCATGCTTTTTCCTTTCTATTATATCCAACAATTTCTTTTTTCCTCGCAAGTACTGGCTTCGCGCCGATGCCGGCTGAATATGGAGAATCGAGGAAATTTCCTCCATATCATACCCTTCAAAAAGATATAAAGACAAAATCACCCGAAACCCTGTAGCTAATTGCTTTATCCCCTCTTTAACGGCGGCAACCGAAAGTTCCACAGCTTCCCAGTCATCTGTTTCTTCCTCCGCTAACGCAAAATTCTCCGGGAGTTCGTCCCAATCCGGCTGCATCTGACGCAAATGATCAATGGCGGTACGGACTGCGATCGTTTTCATCCAAGCCTCGAACGATAATTCATAATGATATTGACTGATTTTTGTGAACACCTTCAAAAACGTATCCTGCATAGCCTCTTCCGCATCGGCCGGATTACCTATAATGCGCAGGCAAACGTTATATAGCCGTTTCGCGTACATCCGGTATAACGCCACCTGCGCTTGTCGGTTTCCTCTACTGCATTCGTTTATCAGTTGTCTTATCGAATCTTCCATTCCTTTGTCATCGTTCTTTTTGCTTACGCTTTCACATATAAGAACGCACCCTTTTCTTCAAACGTTGCATATTCAAATCTCATTTCATTTCTTTAACATTGTATTTGCTCCAGAATCCCCTTCTTTTCAATCACTCCCCCTCAGGGTCTTCTTCCGTTTTTATCTGTTCCAAGATTTCATTAATCCGTCGTTTGGTATTCCGGTTATGGATAATTCCACCTATCAGCCCGCATACACCTCCGATAATGCCACCTGTCAAAAAGGATATTCGTACATCACTTTCTACAAAACGTAAAGATTCGATGACGAACCAAATGAACCAACAGCAGAGGAAGGGAATACTGAACTTAAGCCAATTGGCGTTTGATTGTTGCAGGCGTAATAGTTTCCGGCTTACTTCCAACAAATTTTTCTCCAGCAGGTCTCTCGGTTTGATGAATTGTTGTTGGTAAAGCATATATCCGATAGCAATTAAAAGAAATAACGAAGTAACAATCCGGTATGATAACGAGAAACCGACTACCGAAAATATCCAACAACAATAGGGAATGCCCAACAGTGCCACTCCACCAACGACAAATAAATCTTTCCGAAGCCTTCCAACCTTTTCGCTCATGGTACGGCGAACCAATCGATCGTTGATAATTTTCTGATGTCCCAATTTCGATTTCAACAGCTCCATTTGCCGCTTCATTTCGACCAATTCCAAATCCCTGTCTAAAATCTTTTCCATTTTTCCTGTAGTTTTAACCGTTCGACATATTTTTTAATTCAACTCGGATGCGGAAGAGACGCACCGAAACATTCTTCGTGCTGATTCCCACAATCGCCCCGATTTCCTCATAGCTGATTCCTTCCAGCCAAAGTAATACGATAGCCCGATCCAGAGGCTTCAGCCGGTGAATACGCTGATAGAGTTGCCTGATTTGTTTCGAGTCTTCATCTTTGTCTTGAAACAAATCGATGTCCATACTCAGCGGAACTGTCTTGTGTCTTTTCTTTTTCCTCTCCGAAGAGACACATGTATTGAAACTGACTTTCCAAATCCAGGTGTCAATACCGCTGAGCATCTTAAACGAAGAATAACCTTTCCAGAGATTAATCAGTACCTCCTGGAAGAGGTCATTCACTTCATCAGAATCGTTGGAAAACATAAAGCATACCGTATATATGATATTCTTATGTTTCTGAACCATCCTTTCAAAATCTGTCCTTGCTGTGTCCATAAATTGCTTTCTTGTTTCTGCACATTAGACGCTCTATGGAGTTGGAAAACTACATGAAAAATGAAAAAATTTTTCCTCTTCTTTGCCAAGGGAATAAATGACGATGAGAAACAACCGCCCGCTTTGTGAAAAAACAGTCCTTATTTCCCTGAAGTAACCGCTATTTCGCCATACCCAAAGAGGAGATATACTATAAATGGGTGGATTAAACAAAGAAACACGGAATCACGGAGCTCTTAATCGTTAATTACTAATTATTAATTGCTCTGTGACTCCGTGTCCCTGTATTTTGACTCGTTTTTTGCTTTTTAGATTTTTTCCAATGTACGCTTGATCAATTCCCAGGTATGTTGAACGGAAACGATACGTACACGCTCATCCGGTGAATGCGGATGTTCTAAGTCCGGACCGATAGAAATCATATCCATATCAGGATAAGCTCCTTGGATAATACCACATTCCAAACCGGCATGCATCACCTTCACCTCCGGGTCTACACCGAAAAGTTCGTGATAGGTCTGTTTCATCAAGCCGAGAATCGGAGAGTCGATGTTGGGCTGCCATCCGTTATAGCCTCCGGTTTCTTCAACTTTGGCACCTGCCATGGCAAAGATACTCTCCAAACTAGAGCAAAGCGCATCTTTACGGCTCTCAGAGGAACTGCGTATCAACAATTTTATCTCGATCAACTCGTTCGAGGTCTTGACTATCGCCAGATTGGATGAAGACTCTACCGTACCGGGAAAATCATGCAACATCGTAATCACCCCATTTTGGCATCCTTCGATGGCATTAATCAAATCATCCTGAATCTCCTCTGGGATCAAGGTCGTGGGTAAATCCGTCATCTCAGCCGAAAAGCAAATATTATCCTCAATTCCGGCATATTCCACCCGATACATATCCTGATAATCCGAAACCAATTCCCATAATGCTTCAACATTATCTCCCGGAATTGTGATTACCGCCACAGCCTCACGCGGAATGGCATTCCGGAGATTTCCTCCCTCTATTGCAGAAAGACGTGCGCCATAATCGCACACGGCTTCTTTCAAGAAGCGGAACATCAGCTTGTTGGCATTCGCCCGGCCTAAATGAATGTCTACACCGGAATGTCCGCCTTTCAATCCCGTCAGATTCAATTTCACCGCCACATCCCCTTCCGGGATATAGGTATCTTCCTTAAATTGGAAAGATATGTTCATATCAGCTCCGCCGGCACATCCTACAAACAATTCGCCCTCCTTCTCCGAATCACAATTCAACAGGATATCCCCTTTCAAAAATTCAGGTTTCAGGCCAAAAGCACCGTCCATTCCCTCCTCTTCATCTAAGGTGAACAAGGCCTCGATCGGTCCATGTTCCAATGTATTATCAGCTAAAACCGCCATAGCCAGCGCCACACCGATACCATTATCCGCCCCCAAAGTCGTTTCGCGAGCTTTCACCCATTCCCCATCCACATAAGCATCGATCGGATCGGTCAGGAAATCATGTTTAATGGAAGAATTCTTTTGTGGAACCATATCCAAATGAGCCTGTAATGTAACCGTTTTCCGGTTTTCCCGACCAGGAGTTGCCGGTTTCCGGATAAGCACATTCCCCGTCTTGTCTATTTGTGTTTCCAAGCCTAATTTCTTACCGAATTCAGCTACAAAATGCGCTACGGCAGACGTATGGCCTGTCGGGCGCGGGATTTGGGTTAGTTCATAAAAATAGTTCCACACCGCCTTCGGTGATAGTTCTTTAATCTCTGCTGACATAACGTTTAGTATTAAAGTTTTTTTATGTTGTGAGTTTCTTAGTTTTCAAGACTGTCTAATTTTCTCGATTCAGAACCGGCAATGCTGCAACGCCCAGCAATCCGCAAACGGCTACCCATGCCGTCTGTATCGTATGGACAACCAACGCAAAGGCCGCCGCATCATTCTCGTTCACGCCAAAGCATGTCAATGTGGCTATTACCATAAAATGCCAAGGTCCGATGCCTCCCTGTACAGGAACCGCTACTCCGATACTGCTCATGGTAAAGGCTATCAAGCCAACCGATATACCTAAGTCGCGCGTAAAGTCGAAAGCATAAAACGTAATATAAAAGTACAGGAAATAGCCTAACCAAATCAATAAAGTCTGAACAAGGAATAATCCTTTACGTTCCATGACCCAAACGCTTTTGATTCCTGTCCAGATATTACGCAACATCCCT
>DWYO01000178.1 GCA_019118725.1 Candidatus Parabacteroides intestinavium
TAGATACCTATTATAAAACCGTCAACATCTACAAATTCAGCAAAGAGTTCTTGCGCTCCCAGTATGTTCCTTTCTTGGAAGCTTATAGCAAGGCCTTGGGAAATAATGAGTATTATGAGCAAGTGCTTCGGGTAATCACACTTTTGGATAAGTGCGAATTGAAAGGATTGCCTTTGGAGGGAGAACGCTGGTATGAGATAGATGATATTCAGGATTTGGATATAGCTGAGACGATCTTTGCCGAAGGTGACAGGCAATTGAAGTTTTATCATAAACGCTACGGGGGGTATTGGCGTTTCCCCAAGTTGAAGGATTTCTGTTACTTGGTGAATCCTTTCTTTCCGCCTCAGAAGATGCGGGATGAAATAAAAGCCAACTTTGATACGTTATTGACCGAATATCCCTCCGGCATGTCGGTTAATACCTTGATTATGGCAAAGAATTTCGGTTTGAAGCAGGATTATGTAGTGGTAGGAAACGGTGCGGCCGAGTTGATCAAGAGCTTGATGGAGCATATATCCGGTAAGATGGGTATCGTTTATCCTACGTTTGAAGAATATCCGAACCGGTGTGACCAGGAGATTGTCCCGTTCATACCTCAGAATCCGGACTTTCATTATACCGTTGCCGATTTGCTGGCGTATTATCAGGATAAGGAGCTGGCTATGTTGTTGCTGATTAATCCGGATAATCCTTCCGGCAATTTCATTCCTTTGCCGGAGTTAATGACTTTATTGGATTGGACAGGCAAACGGCAGATCCAATTAGTCTTGGACGAATCGTTTGTGGACTTTTCGGACGGAAACCGGAAAAATACCTTGTTGAGAAATGAACTCCTGGAGAACTATCCGCAACTGATCGTGGTAAAAAGTATTTCCAAATCTTATGGAGTGCCCGGGTTGCGTTTGGGTTTGGCGGCTTCATCGGATAAAAACCGCATCGGGATGATGAGGAAAGATGTCAGCATCTGGAATATCAATTCGTTTGCGGAATTTTATATGCAGATTTATAGCAAATATGACGCGGATTATGCCTTAGCGTGCGACCGATTCAGGGAGGAACGGGATTTGTTTTACCGGGAATTGCAAGAAATAGACTATTTGCGGGTGATTCCTTCTCAGGCCAATTACTTTTTGTGTGAAGTGACCGGCCGTTTCTCTTCATCGGAACTGGCGGCAATCTTATTGCAACGGTATAATTTGCTGATAAAGGATTGCGGTTCCAAGTCGGCCTTTGCCGGGAAAAATTATATCCGGCTGGCTATCCGGAATCGGGAAGATAATAGGTATTTGGTAAATAAATTAAAAGAAATAGGAGCATGAAAATCATAGACTTTAAGACAATATCCGAACAGCATTTTTCCCCATTGCAATGCATAGAATGGGTTGAATATATTTTGAGGCATAAATATGAATGCTACCTTCCGGCAAAAATCAGCTTGGGTATGGGACATAATATTTTCATGAATACAATGCCTTCTTATATTCCTATGATACAGCGACATGGGGTCAAACTTGTATCCCGTTATCCGGAACGGACACCGACTTTACTCAGCGAGATTATGTTGTACGATTCGACCAATGGCGCGGCTTTGGCTTTGATGGACGGTACTTGGATCACGGCTATGCGTACAGGGGCTGTTGCTTCATTGGCTATAAAAACATTGCAACGGAGCGATGCCCGGATCTATGCTTTCATGGGACTGGGAAATACGGCACGTTCTACCTTGCTATGTTTAGCGGAATTGCTGAAGGGAAAAGAGGTGCATATCAAATTGCTTGCCTATAAAGGTCAGGAGATGCTTTTTCAAGAGCGGTTCGCGGATTATCCGAATCTGCATTTTGAGGTCTGTCCGGATGCGGAATCTCTGATAGGCGGATCAGATGTAGTTGTTTCTTGTATTACGGCCGCCGACCATATTATTGCTCCGGATGCTTGTTTTAAGGAAGGCGTCTTGGTGGTTCCGGTACATACGCGGGGATTCCAAAATTGCGATTTGTTTTTTGATAAAGTATTTGCTGATGATACGGGCCATGTCAAGGAATTTAAGTATTTTGATAAATTCAGGCATTACGATGAATTTTCTCATGTCCTTTTGGGTGAGAATCCGGGGCGGGAAAATGATCAGGAGCGCATATTGGCTTATAATATCGGCATATCTCTTCATGATATTTATTTCGCCTCTCAGATATATGATGCGATTGGGTCCTCTGCCAAAGAATTGATTTTGGAAAATGAAACGAAAAAATTCTGGGTATGACCGATGATTTGAAACAAAAACTCCGGGAACGTTTCAATCCGGACGGTTCTCTTTTACGTAGGCAACAGATGCGTATGCTGGAATTGCTGGAAGCGGTGGATAGGGTCTGCAAGAAACATGATATTCCTTATTGGCTGAGTTCGGGGACCTTAATCGGGGCGGCACGTCATCAGGGATTTATTCCGTGGGATGATGATTTGGACATAGAGATGCTCCGTTCGGATTATCTGCGTCTGATAAAAATCTTACCCCAGGAGCTCCCGGACAAGTTTGTCTTGCAAACCCATGAGACGGATCCGAACTACATCTTTGTTTATGGGAAATTGCGGGACAAGGATTCTTATTTGGAGGAAACCAATGCTTATGACCGGATTTGGCAATACCAGGGAATTTATATCGATATCTTTCTTTTGGAACCGATTCCTTATTCGTTGGCTTGGATTGGCGGGCACTTGCAAGGGCAAGTCTATAATCAGTTGAACAATAAATCATTGAATGAGGCTACTATGTTACGCCGGATTCAACGTATTTATCGGTTCAATCAGCATATCGGTTTCCCTATTCTGCGTTTCTTGGCCCGGTTGAGCCGGACCAAGGCATTGCGGCATACGTTCGGGACTCCTTATTTCAAACCTCGGAGCCGGGAAGATATATTCCCGTTGGCCGAAATGGAATTTGAAGGGAAGATGTTTCCGGTTCCGCATAATACGGATGCTTTGCTTCGCAAGATTTATGGAGATTATATGCAGTTGCCGGATTTGGATTCCATACATCCGCACTATTCCAAGTTAGAGTTTTACAAATAACAGAAATGCTTATGAAACCTGCCTTAGTAGATGTCGCCGTATTGATTCTTTTCTTTAATCGTCCGAAGCCCTTGTCCCAAGTGTTTGAGCAAGTCAGGAAGGCGCGCCCGGCAAAACTCTTTTTGTATCAGGACGGACCCCGGGGCGAATGGGACTTGCCGGGAATGGAGGAGTGCCGGGAGGTGGTGAGCCGGATTGATTGGGAATGTGAAGTGCATCGGCTTTTCCAGGAAAAGAACTATGGATGTGATCCTTCGGAATATTTGTCTCAGAAATGGGCCTTTTCGATGGTGGAGAAGTGTATCGTTTTGGAAGATGATGATGTCCCTTCTCTTTCATTCTTCCCGTTTTGTAAAGAATTATTGGATAGGTATGAGAATGACCAGCGTATCAGTATGATTGCCGGATTCAATCCGGAGGAGGTTACACCGGGTGTTTCGTCCGACTATTTCTTTGCCTCTACATTTTCGATCTGGGGCTGGGCAAGCTGGAGGCGTGTGATTGATACGTGGGATGAGCACTATTCTTTTCTGGATGACAAAGAGAACATGCGTTTGCTGGAAAATTTGATTCAGACGCGGAAATACCGGAATGATTTTGTCTATATGTGCCAACGTCATCGGGAAAACCAGAAGGCTTATTACGAGACAATTTTCCAGGCTTCGCTATTTTTCAACTCTGGGTTAAGCATTGTCCCGACACGCAATATGATTAATAACTTAGGGGCTACGGCTGATTCCACCCATTTTAAAGGTTCTATCCACACCATGCCCAGAGGATACCGGAGAATCTTCACGATGAAACGTTACGAGGTGGACTTTCCGTTGAAACATCCGCGCTATGTCTTGGAAAACACGGCTTACAAGGAAAGCGTTTACCGGATTATGGGCTGGAGGCATCCGTGGATCAAAATAGCTCGTTCGTTCGAAGAGTTGTTCCTGAACTTGCGTTATGGTAACTTCGGCTTGATTCGGGAGGCTATCGTCCATCGGGTGAATAAATGGCTGAAAAGAGACCGGCATTTTTAGAAGCTGTTTTGAATTTCTTCGGAAAATAGTTATGCAGCTTTTTCTAAATTTGTTTCCGGTCTTAGCATGAAGAATTTTTCTTTACACCATTTTTAACCCGATAACCGATATAATCAGGGTCGTAATAAAGAAAAGGCGGGCAAACGAGACGGGCTCGTGCAGGAAAAAGATGCCGAGCAGTACCGTACCTACTGCACCGATTCCGGTCCAGACCGGATAAGCCGTACCAATGGGCAACGTCTGTACGGCTTTGGCCAAGAGGAGCATGCTAAGCGTCAGGCTGATCAGAAATCCGGCCCCCCACAGGTAGTATTCTATACCGGTTACCATTTTCATTTTTCCCAAGCAAAAAGCAAAGCCGGCTTCGAATAGTCCGGCAATAATTAAGATAATCCAATTCATAGGTGTCGTTTTTATGCATAAACGTGTGCAAAGATAGTTCTTTTTTGCGCTAAAAATAGTAACCTTTATTGTATTAGGCATCACCTGATTGTTGTTTCTTTCTAAAAAACTCCGTACTTTTAGGGCGAATAAGAAGCTGGAAGAAATTCGAAATAGCTTCTAAAAACGGAATAAATATGAAAGCTTCATTAATACTGACAAGTGGTTTAGCCCTGCTTGTGCCGAATATGCTACAAGCGGCAGGGCCGAAAGTTCTTTCCGACCGGGAAAGACCGAATGTGATTTTTATCTATGCGGACGATTTGGGATATGGTGATTTGGAATGTTATGGCGCAAATCGTGTGCAGACACCGAATGTGAACCGTCTGGCGAATGCGGGAATCCGCTTTACCAATGCCCATGCGGTTGCATCGACAAGTACGCCTTCGCGTTATGCGATGCTGACCGGCGAATATGCCTGGCGGAGACCGGATACGGATATCGCGGCCGGAAACGCGCAAATGATTATCCGTCCCGAACAATTCACCTTGGCAGATCTGTTTAAGAGTTCCGGTTATGCTACGGCTGCAATAGGTAAATGGCATCTGGGATTGGGTGATAAGACCGGCGAGCAGGATTGGAACGCTCCGCTTCCGGCGGCTTTGGGTGATTTAGGATTTGATTACCACTATATTATGGCGGCTACGGGTGACCGTGTCCCGTGTGTGTTTATTGAGAACGGGCAGGTGGCGAATTATGACCCTTCGGCGCCGATTGAGGTAAGTTATGAGAAGAATTTCGAAGGCGAACCGACCGGGCGGGATAATCCGGAGTTGCTTTATAACCTGAAGCCTAGTTTCGGACATGATATGTCTATCGTGAACGGAATCAGCCGGATCGGTTATATGAAAGGGGGTGGAAAAGCTTTGTGGAAAGATGAGAATATTGCAGATTCGATTGTGGTCCATGCGCAGAACTTTATCCGCGCTCATCAGGATAAGCCTTTCTTTATGTATTTTGCCACGAATGATATTCATGTGCCTCGTTTCCCGCATGACCGCTTTCGGGGGAAGAGCCCGATGGGATTGCGGGGAGATGCGATTGCCCAGTTCGATTGGAGCGTGGGTGAATTGTTGAAGACCTTGGATGAACTGGGACTTACAGAGAATACCTTGATTATCGTGTCTAGCGATAATGGTGCGGTGGTGGATGACGGCTATGCGGATGAGGCTTTTGAAAAGTTGGGCGACCATAAACCGGTCGGACCTTTGCGCGGGAATAAATACAGTGCTTTCGAAGGGGGTACGCGTATTCCGGCTATTGTTCATTGGCCCAAGGAAATCAAACGACCTATGGTTTCCGAGGCGTTGGTTTCACAAATAGACTGGTTCCGCTCACTGGCTTCTTTGGTGGATGCCCGCATTCCGAAGGGGGCCGCACCTGATAGCCAGGATCATCTGGACACGTGGCTGGGAAAGAATCAGGATGACCGGGAATGGGTTATTGAGCAGGCGTTGAATCATGCCTTGTCTGTCCGGACACGGGATTGGAAATACATCGAACCGAGTTATGGAGGTGGTTTCATGTCGCACGAGCGTGTCGAGACGGGTTTTTCTTTGGAGCCGCAACTGTATCGTGTCTCTGAAGATTATGAACAGAAGAATGTAGCCGAAGAATATCCTGAAATCGTTTATCGGATGCAGGGTATTCTGAAAGCGGAAAGAGATAACGTGAAATGAAACGACGGACTTTCTTAAAATCTTCTATCGGCATAGGATTGGGGTGGAGCGGGATTTCCGCCCAATCCCATGAGGCTTCGGATGTAGGGTTGGCAGAGAAAGAACGTATCGTACCGGGTACGGACCAGGTTCATTCGGATAAACCGCATATTATCCTGATCATGACAGACCAGCAACGTGGTGATGCGCTGGGGTGTATGGGGAATAAGGCGGTAATCACTCCGAATCTGGATCGTTTGGCTTCGGAGGGGACACTCTTTGTGTGTGGTTATTCCTGTACACCCAGCAGTACTCCGGCGCGTTCCGGATTGCTGACCGGACTTGCTCCATGGCATCACGGGATGCTGGGGTATGGAGCTTTGGCCGAAAAGTATAAATATGAAATGCCGCAATTATTAAGAGACTTGGGATATTATACATTCGGTATCGGCAAGATGCATTGGCACCCGCAAAATGCGTTGCACGGGTTTCATGAAACGTTGGTAGACGAGAGCGGACGTGTTGAGTCGGAGAATTTCATCAGCGATTATCGGAAATGGTTCCAGCTGAATGCTCCCGCTCGGAATCCGGATGAGACCGGTATTGGGTGGAATGACCATTCGGCCGGCTTTTACCGGCTGGATGAACATTTGCATCCTACCTTTTGGACGGGGCAGACCGCTTGCCGGCTTATCCGTAATTATCATGCAGAGCAACCTTTGTTCCTGAAGGTGTCTTTTGCCCGGCCGCATAGCCCTTATGATCCGCCCAAACGGTATTGGGATATGTATGAAGGACGGGAAATTCCGAAACCGGCCAAAGGGGAATGGGCAGAGAGGTACGCGGAACTGAAGCGTCCGGAAGATTTGCCCTCTGATGCTCCGTTCGCCAATTTTGGAGATGAGTATGCGCAAAATTCGCGCCGGCATTATTATGCGAATATTACCTTTATTGATGACCAGGTCGGGCAGATTATTCAATGCTTGAAGGAAAAGGGCATGTATGATAATGCATTGATTTGTTTTACTTCAGATCATGGCGATATGTTGGGCGACCATTACCATTGGCGGAAGACTTATCCCTATGAGGGCTCTACGCATATCCCTTATATTGTGAAATGGCCGGAGAAGATGAAACGAATGCTCCCGGATGGTTCCCGATTGGATTATCCGGTGGAGTTGCGTGACCTGCTTCCGACCTTTTTGGAAATAGCCGGGGGAACGGTGCCGGAGGATATGGACGGGCGTTCGCTTTGTGCGTTGGTGCAGCACCCTCATCCGGTTTGGCGGAAATATATCGATTTGGAACATGCCACGTGTTATTCGGAGGATAATTATTGGTGTGGGCTGACCGATGGCAAGATGAAGTATATTTGGAATTTGCATGATGGAAGCGAGCAGTTGTTTGATTTGCAAAAAGATCCGACCGAGTTGCATAATTGTGTGATGGAGTCGGAGTATGGATCGGTTCTTGGCGAGATGCGCGATGCTTTGGTGGTGCATTTGCAGGAACGTGGTGATGTGTTTGTAAAGAACGGAAAGTTGCAAACGCTTTCGCATACCTTATTATATAGTCCGAATTTCCCTTAGAAGCTGCATAACTATTTTCCGAAGAAATTCAAAACAGCTTCTAAGTCAGGAGGAGGCCGGACAACGGGTTTATAAACATAAACATAAAGATTTAGCAATAAAATTATAAATTAAACAGAAGATGAAAACATTGAAAGTACCCTATTTGCCGCAATTAGACCAATTGGAGATGTCATCGGTCGGTTGTGTGATGGAAAGTAAAGCCCAGCGCGATTATGTAGATACCATCAATTGGAAGGAATATCCGTATAAACCGATTGTCGCGTTTGATACGGCCTGGTCGGACACCTGTTTTTATATCCGCTATTTCGTGAAAGGACTTTCTTTGAAGGCGATATTCGACAAAGATGATACGAATGTGCATTTGGATAGTTGCGTAGAGTTTTTCATGCAGCGGGTAGGGGATAAGGATTATATGAATTTTGAGTTCAATTGTATCGGGACGTGTGATGCGGCACGCCGTCCGTCCCGTGATACCAAGACCTCTCTGTCTCCGGAAGAATATGCTTCCATCAAACGTTACACCTCGCTGGAGGAAGTAGCTTTTGAGGAGAAGAAGGGGGTGTATGAATGGGAATTGCTGGTGGCTATCCCCTTGAAGGTTATGGGACTGGATGCCCGGAATATGCCGGAAAAGATTAAAGGAAACTTCTATAAGTGTGCCGACGACACGGAATATCCGCATTTTGTCAGCTGGAATCCGATTGATTTGCCGGCTCCGAATTTCCATTGCCCGCAATTCTTTGGTGAGATTTATTTTATGAAATAAAATGATATAATGTAGATGTATATGAAAAAGTTTCTTTTCTTGTTTTGTTTGTTGGCAGGTATCGGATGGGTCGCTTGTTCGCCGGAAGCACCGAAAAAGGCGTTTATTGATAAATTGCAACCGGCTCCGGTAAACGGTGGTTTTGCGATAGACAGTATGTGGATATGGGGGTCGTCGGTCATCAAGGGCGAAGATGGTAAGTATCATATTTTCTCGGACATGTGGGCCAAAGATTTGGGATTTGGCGCGTGGGTGACAAGCACGGAAATCGCGCATGGCGTGTCTGACACGCCTGAAGGGCCTTATGTGTATTCCGATATGGCTTTGACGCGCCGGGACCCGAAGTATTTTGACGGTTGTTCGGTAATGAATCCGCGTGTGATTCGGTATGGAGACTGGTATTATATGTATTACGTAGGGACAACGTATGATTTCCCTGCGCCTCAGCCCGGCATGGCTTGGGGGGACGATTGGTTCGAGAGGGCTTGGATGAACAAGCGCATCGGCGTGGCCAAGTCCAAGTCCCTTTACGGCCCTTGGGAACGGATGGATCATCCGGTCCTTGAACCGCGTCCCGGAAAGTGGGATGCTACGATTACCAGCAATCCGTCACCGGTGGTGAACCCGGAAACGGGCAAGATTCTGCTGATATACAAATCTTCTTCTAAAAACTCCCAGCCGCCGTTGTTGTTGGGTGCGGCTGAAGCGGATTCTCCGCAGGGAGAATATCATCGCCTGTCGGACGAGCCGATTTTCCGCTTCGATACGGAGGCGAATCTGGCGAATGACGTGGAAGACCCGTTTGTCTGGTGGGCGGACGGGCATTATGAGCTGATTATGAAAGACCGTTTCGGACATATCTGCGGTGAGGATGGCGGTGGTATCCATGCCACGTCACCGGACGGTGTGCATTGGACGCTTTCCAATCCCGTCAAGGCATATTCGCGCACGATTAAGTGGAGTGACGGTACAGAAACGCATCAGGCCAATTTTGAGCGCCCCTTTATCCTCTTCGAGGACGGCAAGCCGGCCTATCTTTTTGCCGCAACCGGCACAGGTCCTGCTCCTTGGAACTTTGAGCGGACGTGGACTATGGTTATTCCGCTGAGTAAGTAAAAGAATCGCTCCTTTGGCCTCCGGCATCGTGCTTGCGGTGACGATGTCGGAGGATTCCGATTTCATCAAATTGTTGCGTATTTTATTAATTTAACAGTAAAAATGTACGAGTGGAGCGTATAAAGTCCTACTTTTAGCCACAAAATCAAAAAAATATCTGAAACTTATAAGAACGACCATGAAACGTAAGTTTTTTAGTGGAGCATTTATTGTCCTCTTATGCCTTTTGACAGGCTTGGTACAGGCGCAAACGAAGCAAACTGGCGCCTATTCGGTAAAAGGAGTGTTGCTGGATTCTTTATCTCATGAAGGCGAACCCTACGCAACTATCCGTATCTTTTTGAAAACCGCCCCCGATGAGCCGGTGAAGCTCGCTGTGACCGATTTGGACGGGAGATTCAACGAGAGCTTGAAGGATGCAGGCGATTATTCCTTGACAATTACCTCGATTGGCAAGCGCACGGTGATGCGCGAATTTTCTCTCTCGGCCGCGCAGAAGAGCGTTGATTTAGGTACGCTTTACACATCAGAAGACAGCAAGGTGCTGAGCGGCGTGGAGGTCGTGGCTCAGAAACCATTGGTGAAGGCGGAGATAGACAAGATTTCGTATAGCATAGAGGATGACCCGGACTCGAAAACGAACACGACCTTGGAGATGTTACGCAAGGTGCCGTTGGTTACCGTGGATGCCGAGGATAATATCCAGGTAAATGGTTCCAGCAATTTTAAGGTACACGTAAACGGCAAGCCGAATACCTTGATGAGCAATAATCCGAAGGAGGTGTTGCGTAGCCTTCCGGCCAATTCCGTTAAGTCTATCGAGGTCATTACAGAACCCGGAGCCAAGTATGACGCGGAGGGTATCGGAGGTATTCTGAACATCATTACTACCGAGGCGAAGATGCAGGGATATAACGTGACGTTGGGAGCAAATGCCGGAAACCGTAATGCCGGCGCGTATGCCTATGGAACGGTGCAGGTCGGGAAGTTTACCGCAACGGGAAATTATTCGTACAATGTACAATATGCGCCTCGCGGGTATAGTTCGTCCGGGCGTGAGGATTATACCTCAGAGCAGTACAAATATTTGTCGAGCAACGGTTCATCTAAGAGTGACGGTAATTTCCAGTTCGGTAACATCGAAGCCAGCTACGAGATCGATACGTTAAACCTGCTTACATTCTCGGCCAATATCTTCGGGGGAAACTTTGATTCGGATAATCAGAGCAGTACAGAGATGCTTGATGCCAACCGGGATTTTGCCTACCGGTATGGCACCCGGGGCGAGAGCTCCAGCGGATTCGGGAATGTAGGGGTCAATGTGGACTACCAGCATTCGATGAAGCGTAAAGGCGAATACCTGACGGCCTCTTATAAGTTTAACAACTCCCCGAACAATTTCGAGGCAGAGACCTTTTATGAGGATGTGGAAAATGTCCCGTTTGACTTGTATGACCAGCGTTACGATAATGATGCGCATACGGCCGAGCATACCTTGCAATTGGATTATGTGAATCCGTTGAATGAGATGCATTATATCGATGCCGGGGCGAAATATATTTTCCGGAAGAATGCCAGTGATAGCAAGTATTTCCTGGAACAGCCTGATGGCTCTTTCCTGCAGAGTGATGATATGAGCAGTATGTTCGAGCAAGGGCAGAATATATTGGCCGCATACGCCGATTACCAGTTGAAGTGGAAGAAGCTGGGCGTGAAAGCGGGTGTCCGTTATGAACATACCTTCATGAATGTGGAATACGAACTTCAACCGGAGCGTAACTTCGATGCCGGGTTTGACGATGTGGTCCCTTCGGCCAATATTTCCTATATGTTGGGGATGTCTTCTTCTTTGCGTGCCAATTACAATATGCGTATCAACCGACCGGGTATCTGGTACTTGAATCCGTTCCGGGATGAAAGTAATCCTACATCGGTCAGTTATGGTAATCCGAACCTGGATACGGAGAAATCTCATAATTTCGGAATCACCTACAGTAACTTTACGGCGAAGTTCAGCTTGAACGCTACCCTCAATTATATGTTTATCAATAACGGAATCGAGCGGTATTCGTTTATGAACAATGGGGTGATGGAGAGCACGTACGGCAATGTCAGCAAAACCAAGCAGACGCGCCTTTCTCTTTGGGCGAACTGGAACCCGGGGAGTAAGACCCGTATTTCGATTAACGCGAGCGGTTCTTATGCTGATTACAAGAGCGAGGCGATCAATAGTCATAACTACGGATTTCAGGGCAATTTGTTCGGGAATATCCAGCAGACCTTGCCTTGGAAACTGCGCCTGAGCCTTTATGGAGGAGGAAGTACACCCTATATTTCGTTGCAGGGCGAGGGGTCGTCTTACTATTTTTACGGAATCGGACTTAGCCGTTCGTTCTTGAAGGAGGATCGGTTGAACGTTTCAATCAGTACCAGCAATATCTTCCAGAAATACCAGACATATAGCAGTGAGACACTGACCGATACCTTCCGTTCCTGGTCGGAAAGCAAATCTCCGAACCGTTATGTCGGCGTCAGCATCAGTTGGCGGTTCGGTGAGTTGAAGACGCAGGTGAAGAAAGCCGCCCGAAGCATCAATAACGATGATGTGAAAGCCGGAGGAAACAATTCAGGAGGAAATTTAGGCGGAAACGCGATGTGATAAGAGGCTGTCAAAATGAATGTTTTGATGCACCCCCATTAAGGTGTGTCAGAATTAGCAAAATGCAAGGCAATGAGGATGAGGGCGACAGGAGTTTACTGGAGTAAATGACTTAGCCTGAATTCCGAAAATAACACAGCAGTTTGCAATTATGACACACCGTCCTTGTCAATGGGACGAATAGATAGTCCTCAATTTCTTGATAACAAGGAAAAAGAGGAGAGTCCCGATTATAGCCCAAAGGCCAAGTTCCCTGACTTCAGCTGAGCTTATTTCTCCGGTGAGCAGCTCGTATTCTTGCAACGAATGATTGGACATGATGATGACACTCAGGGCATTGTTGAAGAAGTGGGCGCATATAGGAAGCCAAATGCTCCGGCTCCATATCAGCAGGTAACCGAAATAGGCACCTAAAAGCATCCTTGGAAGGAATCCATAGAATTGCAGGTGGAACGCGCTGAACAGGATGGCCGCAATCCAGATGACCCCATGCGGATTGCGAATCCATTGTCCTATGATGCGCATCAAAGCTCCGCGGAACAGAAACTCTTCCGTAACGGCTGCGGTAAGCGCTACAACAATCAGGTTAGACAATAAGGGAGAAAATCCGTCTCCATGTATCAGTATCTCCGTAAAATGTTGCATGGTGTCCTCCTGTTGGCGCATCCAGTTTTCCACCGGAGCCAGCCATTCCGGCAAGGAAAGGGATTCATTCCAATAAACGGTCAGATTGATGAGGGGGGTCAGGCATAGCATACTGATGAATACCCATAAGACCGATGTCCGGTCGCTTATTGGGGCAATATGCAGGTAGGCTTTCGGATTGCGGCTGAATAGCCAGGCCACGCATAGGGAGGGGGCCAAAAAGGTGCCGATGGCTGAAAGGAATTGGAGCAATCTCAACATATCGGGATATTGCTCCATGATAGCAGACGGGCCATAGACTGATAAGAAAATAGCCACTCCTATGAATGAGGCCAGTAAATTCCCGCCTAAGAGGAAAAGCAGAAGCGCAAAAAATTGCATCGCCGCCGGTTGTCCGGCAAAATATCCGTTCCATTTCATAATCTTTTCTTTATTACTTTACAACAACAGCTCTTTCATTTAACCCAAATCGGTCATTAGACTTTGGGTAGATTGCCCTCTTATGTCTTGCGGATTGCTTTTCGGCTTGCAGAAGGCGTAGCGGGCTACGTCGAGGCAAGTCGGGAAGCAAGATGCTGGCAGAAGGGG
>DWYO01000179.1 GCA_019118725.1 Candidatus Parabacteroides intestinavium
GTACTTGCGCATATTTTCCGGGCGTTCATCCAGCCAGCGTATTACCGTCATCTTCTCTTCTTGAGAAATTTCACCTTGAATATATTTTAACAATAACTCATCCATTCTTTTTTACTTTACATATGTATAAAGTACTACACAAGAATATCCCTAAATCATAAAGATATTTTTTGTAAAAAAATAAGTATTCTTCCCCTCTCAAAAACTGTAAACTTTTCCATGAATGTTTGCATAAAATCTATTTTCTGCCTTCTTGCATATCCCGAAAAAAATAGATACCTTGCTCCCGACTTTATGAAAAACATTTTAACGGAATATATATGCGTAACCTATTATTAAAAACACATCTGTTGGCGGCACTGTTAGGCTGCTCGTGGGCAATATCACAAGCTCAAGTAACGGTCCGTCCGACTTCGGAAGAATTGAATCGCCCCTTCGGGCAGACTGAGCGGAAAGAATTTGTTTCACCTCCGAAAGTATTTTATCCTGAAACGTGGTTCCATTATATTGGGGGTAATGTTTCCTTAGCGGGGATTACTCAGGATTTGGAAGCGATAGCCGGAGCGGGATTTTCAGGAATACATTTATTTCATGGACAATTTGGCGGAGTGTGGCCGGGTACCGATTCGCAAATCGCGTGTCTCAGTCCGTTGTGGGATAAAGCGGTCAAGCATACTGCTACGGAGTGCCGGCGTTTGGGCTTGCGCTTTACTATGCAAGGATGCCCCGGCTGGGCTATGGCGGGAGGTCCTTGGATCAAGCCGGAAAATGCTATGCGCCATTTGGTGTGGAGCCGGACGGATATAACCCCTCAGACAGGGACAATCAGTTTGCCAGTACCTCAGCCCAGTGAAGAGGATTGGCGGGATTATCGGGATATTATGGTACTTGCTTTTCCTACACCTGAAGGAGATACAGGTGCCCCATTGATACCGGAAACGATAAAGAGTAACATCGCTTGCGATTGGAAAAGTTACTTTTCTGGATATGCGAAAGAGGCTTTACACCTCAAACCCTCCACACCCAATAATCCTTATTGGGTGGAAATCGCTTATCCTTCCGAGCAGGTTGTTCGGGCGATAGAGTTCCCTTGTGTACAGGGTATGAATCATGGCTGGTGTTATGAACCGGGAGTCAGAGTGAAGGCTGAGGCGATAATGCCGGATGGCCGGCGGGTAGAGATTCTCAATACGGATATGCCTCAGGCTAATTGGCAGGATGACCGCCCGATTACCCTTTCTTGCAAAGAGGTGAAGGGAGCAAAGAAATATTGTATTAGTTGGGTAAATGAGCACGATATGGCTTTCCCCTCCTTACTTCTGTATTCAGCTGCACGGAAGAACAATTGGGAGTCGGAGGCCGGATGGACATTAAGGAGTATAGAACGGAAGGGGGATACGCTCCGTTATGCACCGGATACCTATATTAGTGGGACCTGTATCCGTGATATTACTGATCAGTTCGATGGCCGGCAACTCCACTGGAAAGCTCCTTCGGGCCGGTGGACGGTGTTGCGGATCGGGCATGTCAATACGGGTATGAAGAATGGTCCGGCTCCAGCCGAAGGTACAGGATGGGAATGTGATAAGTTTTCAGTAGAAGGTTCGAACGCACAATTTGACGGATATATTGGACGTCTTACCCAAACAAATGGTCCTTTGTCTGGTGGTTTGTTACAAGGTCTCTTGTTTGATAGCTGGGAATGCAAGACGCAGACCTGGACGAAAGAAATGGAGGCTGAGTTTGAGGCACGTACGCATTACCCGTTACGAAAATGGATCCCGGCTCTATTAGGATATGTGATTGATGATCCCGAGAAGACGTTCTGCTTCTTGAATGATTGGCGGAATGTATTAAGTGATTTGATGGCGGATAATTTCTATGGGAATATGAAAAAACGTGCCACCGAGCGGGGAATGTCTCTTACTTACGAAACTTCTGCTGGTGATGTTTTTCCAACGGATATTATGGAATACTATAAATATGCCGATGTTCCGATGTGTGAGTTCTGGCAACCGATGTCGGAAAGCTTTGTGGGATCGCTGAACTTCAAGCCGATCAAGCCCGCCGCTTCGGCCGCCCGTCTTTATGGGAAGCCCCGTATAGCGGCGGAATCATTCACTTCGTTCACGCATACGTGGGATGAGCACTGGCAGATGTTGAAGGAAGTGGCGAACACCAATATGGTGGAGGGAGTGACGCACCTGGTATTCCATACCTATACGCATAACCCCCAAGTAGGCTTTCTTCCTCCGGGAACCTCCTTTTCGGGAGCTGGTATTGGGACACCATTTCTTCGCGGTCAGACGTGGTGGAAATATATGCCGGAGTTTACGGGATATTTCGCGCGTTGCGGATATATGCTGGAGCGTGGCAATCCGGTATCGGATGTCCTTTGGTACTTGGGAGATGAGGTAAATCATAAGCCCGACCAGACCGCCAATTTTCCGCAGGGATATAAGTATGATTATTGCAATCCGGATGTGCTGTTGCACCGCCTGTCTGTAAAAGACGGTCATCTGGTGACTCCTGAAGGTATTCAATATCGTGTCCTTTGGCTGGCAGAAGTTCCCCGAATGCGTCCGGAGACCATAGAAAAACTGTATGAATTGGTTCGGTCAGGAGCTACCCTGGTGGGGGATGCGCCTCAAGGCCTGGCCACCCTGACGGGAGGAGAAGAGTCACAACATAGGTTTGAGAAAGCGTTGCGATCCATTTGGGGGGAGCATGCATTTAAAGGTATCCGCCAGGTAGGGAAAGGGCGGGTTGTATCCGGTCTGAACTTGGATGAATCCTTGAAGATGCTACGTATATCTCCGGATGTTCAGGGATCAGGTACGTTATGGTTGCACCGGACGAGCGGGAATGCTGACTGGTATTTCGTGACGGTTCCAGAAGGCAAGTCCTTTGACGGCGAATTGAGTTTCCGGAGCGAGGGGTATGTGGAGATCTGGAATCCGGTAACGGGCGAGATAATCCCGGCTGACTATACTCCGGATGGTGGCCGGACGCTAGTCCGGTTGTCTCTGGAAGCATCAGAATCCTGCTTTGTAGTATTTCAAGAGGGAACTTCCCCGGAAAAATATACGAAGAAGCAAAAGGTTCAGTCTATACCAATTACGGACCATTGGACATTGCGCTATCCCCAAGGCTGGGGAGTCCCGGAATCTATAGAGATAAGCACCTTGAAACCGTGGAAGGATTTGGCTGTATCCGATGAGGCCCGTGCGTTTTCCGGGAGTGTCCAGTATGAGATAGGTGTGGTTGTTCCGAAAGATCGAGGTTACCGCTATATCCTCGAATTGGGTCGTGTAGACATGATAGCATCGGTTTCGGTGAACGGCACTCCGGTCCGTACCCTGTGGAGTGCTCCTTACAGTTTGGACATTACGGATGCATTGCGGAAAGGGGATAACCGCATTAGTATAGAAGTGACAAGTACATGGTTCAACCGGCTGGTATATGACGCTTCCCTGCCGGAATCGGAACGGAAGACGTGGGCACTCAAATACCCGTCGAAAGATGCTCCCTTGCGGGATAGCGGTCTGTTGGGCCCCGTACAGATTACGGTATGGAAGGAATGAGATAATTATATATAATCTGGTTCTATCTAAAAGGCTTGTATCTTATTGCTTTTTATCTTTGCAGAGGGTATAAAGCCTTTTAGAAAGACACCTTTGTCGGTGTCATGTTTTTTTGATACGTCATGTGAAAAAATTTTTTGAAAAAATCCACTTTTAGCGTAGGGTATTTCATTGGTGTTACGTCTATAAGATATAAGAGATAAATAAACCGAGTACTAACTTTAAATTTGAGAACATGAGAAAAGAACTCGTATCAGTTTTTTTAGCAAGCTTCTTGTTGCAAGGCCAAGCCGCCTCTCAGCCTGGAAATACCGCTCAGATATCCTTGGAGGTAAAAGATGTAACGGTAGAGTATGTGCTGAATGAGATAGAAGCCATGTCCAATTATCATTTTCTGTACAACCACAAGTTGATTAACGTGGATCGAAAAGTCTCATTGTCGGTCAATGAAAAAGACATCGATTCCGTCCTCTCCGTGCTGTTTCAAGGAACAGATATTACTTATCAAATGAATGGCGACCAGATAGTGCTTTCGCGTAACTCATTGATTAACCGTGAAAATACTCTCTATGGGAGTATTGACAGCCAACAACAAACCAAAATCGTAACCGGTATTATCACCGATAAGACGGGTGAGCCTGTAATCGGAGCGAATATCGTAGTGAAAGGAACGACAAACGGTACCATCTCCGGTATGGATGGCCGTTTCTCCTTGGAAGTTCCTGACAATGCCGTGCTGCAAGTTTCGTATATTGGGTATCTGACGCGGGACATAATTGTAAATAACCAAAAAGAAATCAGTGTCCGTATGGTGGAAGATACACAAAGTTTGGAAGAGGTTGTTGTTGTCGGGTATGGTACGCAGAAAAAAGGTGAAGTAGCTAGTGCTATTTCTTCTATTAAGTCTGAAAACTTTATCAAGACTCCATCTGCCGACCCGGCCCAGATGATAAAAGGTCAAGTTCCGGGATTGACCATTACTACTCCGGATGCGAATCCAACTTCTACCTCTGAAATTTCCTTGCGTGGTATCACCACGTTGAAAGCCAGTGCGGCACCTTTGGTTTTGATAGATGGTATTCCAGGCGACTTGAATTCCGTATCACCGGATGATATCCAGCAGATTGATGTCTTGAAGGATGGTTCTGCTGCTGCTATTTATGGTACCCGTGGTACGAATGGCGTCATTTTGATTACTACGAAGAATGTACAGGGCGAAATGCCAACGGAAGTAGATGTAAATGCTTATATCTCAACTCAGCAAATTGTTAAGACATTGCCATTTATGGATGCGGCTGAAATGCGTCAACGGGTAGCAGAAGGTGTTCCCGGTGCGCAAGATGATGGCGCTAATACGGATTGGCTGGATGAAGTAACCCGAACGCCTTTCACGCAGATTTATAACATCAGCCTTCGTGGAGGTAGTAAAAATACAAATTATGTTGCCAGCTTTGAATACAGAGGTTTGAATGGTTTGATTAAACGTACTAATAATCAGGTCTATTATCCTCGTGTAGAAATAACCCACCGTATGTTTAATAATAAGTTGAAGTTGAATGCCAGCTTGAGTGGATATAAACAGACTTATTTTTCCGGTTCAGACGGGGGCAGTTATAATAGTGAAGTGTATAGAAATGCTTTGATTTATAACCCGACAACACCTGTTTATCAACCCGATGGAAGTTATTCGGAGAGTACAAAGAACGAATACTACAATCCGGTTGCTTTGTTGAATGAGGTAGAGGGTGAAAACCAGGCTACTAATTTACGTATGTTCGCTAACATCACCTACACTCCGATTGAAGGCTTGGATATTAAGTATTTAGTTTCTTCGAATACCTATAATCAAGTTCGTGGATATTATGAATCCCAGCAACATAAATCTACTTGGCGTGATGGAAAGAATGGCTTTGCATCCAGAGGAACCACTCGCCGGACGCAAGATTTGTCTGAATTAACCGTTCAATGGAGAGAAACGCTGTTTGAAGACCATTCGTTTACTTTATTGGCTGGTTATAGCTGGCAAAAAGACCATTATCAGAATTATTGGATGCAAAACTATGATTTCCCATCGGATGATTATACCTATAATAATATGGGAGCAGGCCAAGCCTTAAAAGATGGTAAAGGGGCTGAGTCATCGGAAGCTAATGAAAGTCGGTTGATTGGTTATTTTGGGCGTTTGAACTATAGCTATAAAGGTAAGTATATGTTTGCGGCCAGTATCAGACATGAAGGTTCTACAAAATTTGGAGCAGACCATAAATGGGGTAACTTCCCGTCTGTTTCCGGTGCTTGGAATATCAAAGGTGAAGACTTTATGCAAGATATAAATGCATTGTCTATATTGAAAATACGTGCGGGTTATGGTATTACTGGTACGGTGCCTGATTCTC
>DWYO01000180.1 GCA_019118725.1 Candidatus Parabacteroides intestinavium
CATTCAACGTATGAAAGTCTTAAGTCTAAAAAAAAAGGTTGTGAAACGTACCTATATAATAGGTCTATTCATTTTAGGGACTATGGGCATACATGCCCAAACACACGATGTCAAGGTGAAAGTCAACGGTATTCGAAGCGAAACAGGTAATATATTGATTATGGCTCAGAAGGATAAAGAGAGCCAACCTATTTATAGTTCGGTCCGGGCGAAACGAGGTCAGGTGACGCTCCTCCTGAAAGGCCTGACCGAAGAGAAATACATGTTATCAGTATTCCATGACGAGAATAGCAATTGGCAATTGGACATGAACGAGCAAAAGCAGCCTCTCGAAGGCGTAGCACAATGCTATTATCAAGTTGAACCGGGAAAATCCGCGTGTGAGATGACTTTATATTATCTACCTAATCCAGAATAGTATGAAAGGTATTCTCCTACTTTTAATTTGTTTGCTCGGGATCCGGATAAGCATAGCACAGTCCGCGATTACTTTTACAGGGCACCTTCTGGATGACCGAGAAAAGGGTATCGGATTTGCAACGATTCTTTTATCCGGAACCGAGCGGCAATTTGGGGCTATCACCGATAGTTGTGGATATTTCCACCTGGAAATCGTACCGGGAACTTATCAAATCCGTATGCAATGCGTAGGATTTGAACCACTTACCGAAAGACGGGAGATACTCGCTTCCGTATGTGATACGTTCCGATTACAGGCCTCAATCCAAAAGCTTGGCGAGCTCCGGGTATCTGCCAACCGAATCCAACGAAAGGCGGACCGCTATGTCGTGCAAGTCCCCAAGGCCTTGAACCAAGACGGTATGGAATTGCTGCAACAAGCTCCAGGTGTCTGGATTTCAGACGGGAAAATCTCGATTAATGGGAGTTCCGGTACAAAAGTGTATGTCAACGAACGGGAAATCCGGTTGGAGGGAGAGTTACTTACCTCCTACTTGCAATCTTTACGTTCTGATGATATCCGTAGTATTGAAGTAGAACCCTTTGCCGGAGCCGACCAAGACGCACAATCGAAAGGAGGTGCCATCTATATCCGCCTGCGTCAATCCGAGGACAAGGGTTGGCAAGGGAATGCCACCCTCAACTCGTATGCCGCCCGGGGATTTTTCCGGTATCAACCGCATTTAAGCTGGAACGGACATCAAGGGAAATGGGACACCTACGGCTCCATCATCTGGAACCAGGCCCCACGTTCGGATGGCTCTTTGGAGGAGAATCGGACGTATGCGGTTTCGGATAAGGGATTTCAGAATAACGCTCAATTTGATACGCCCAACCTATACGCGACATCCCGTTTGGGATTGCTATTCCACCCCGACTCGGTTCATTCGTTTGGAGGAGAATGGGAATACCTGCACCATCAAGCCGAGCGTACCTTAAAAGGCTACTCCGGGTTACATACTCCGAATTATACCTTATATAATATAGGTAATTATTTTCAACAAGAGAAGTATCGGATGATGGCAGGAAGCTTCAATTATCGCTATACACAAGAACATTCGACTTTCAAAGTGCTTGCTGATTATGTTTCCCAAAAATCAGAAGGGAATAATCGCTATGATATCCAACAAAACAGAATGGGAAATACATCGGATACACTCTATCGGATGAAAAGCCAAGTCGATTATCGGATTGCCAGCGTAGAAACCAACTGGTCCTATTCCCACAACCCAAAAACGAGCTGGTCTTTGGGAGCTGAATATACTTTTACGGGAATGGAAGATGCCGCGTATTCAGAAGGCTGGTGGCAAGAAACGATGTGGAGACCTATTCCCGCGTATGACTATGCACTGGATTACCAGGAACATATTGCGGCTCTATATGCCTCTTTCGGAAAAGAATGGAAGGGATGGTCTTTGAAGGCCGGGCTCCGGGCGGAATATACGCATACGGCCAATTGTACGGAACATTTGACCCGGAATGACCTCTCACTCTTTCCTCATCTTGACCTTTCGTGGGCCATGGATAACCTGCATCAGAAACTTTGGGTTGCCCAATATGCACGTTATATAGAGCGTCCGCCCTTCGCAGAACTGAACCCTAACCGGATCCAGACATCGGATTATAGCTATACGATAGGCAATCCGGCGTTGCGCCCCACCTACATCCATCGTTTTAGCCTGACATTCGTATGGAACTACCGATATACCCTGACAATTGGAGGCAATTTACATCGGGATCTGATTCGGGCGTTCACGTTACAAGATGCTTCCGATCCGGATATTTCTTACGTGACCTACGCCAATCACCATCGCGAGAACCATTGGTTCGTTGCCTTCAATATCCCTTGGCAACCAGTCTATTGGTTCGGACTGAATACAAATATTATCGGTGTAAAACAGGACATACAATTTGCGGAATCAGAAAAATTCACTCCGCACTATCTGTATTTCGGCAATGCAACCGCAACGTTCTATCTTCCCGAAAATTTCCAGATAGAAGCCCAATATAACGGAGCTTCACGCCTGTATTCAGGAAATAGCGAAGTAAATCCGACGCACCGGTTTAATTTGCATCTGCGCAAGAAATGGCACGAGGGAAAATGGGCGGTCCGACTTAGCCTGAACAATATCTTCAATCAACAAACAGGCTATGTAAGCCGGGTATCCGACTATACAACTCACCTCCAGACAGATGCCTGCTCACGGGGACGCACCTTGCAAGCCAGTATCACCTGGAATTTCTCGGTAGGAAAAAGCATCCGGACCTCCTCAGTAGAAAAGAATTCCGCGAAAGAACGTGCACGTTTAAATAATAAAATGTAATTTTGACCTGTTTATAAAATAAATCACATCGCATATGGAAAATAAACAATTATCCGAAAAAGAAAGCTTGCAACTTATTGCACAAATGATACAACAGACACAATACCGTCTAGCAAAGAATGCCGGAACTCCATTTTTAATTTGGGGATATATGACCGCAATTCTTTCGCTCGTCATCTGGCTACTCATTCGGGAGACGGCCAATCCGCAGTGGAACTTTCTCTGGTTCCTCCTACCAGCAGTTTGCTACCCTGTAACGATTTATATAAGTCGGCGTAACGAACAAATGATCAAGACTTATATAGATCGTATCATCGGACAGGTATGGACTGTCTTCGGGATCGCCGGAATCCTCATTTCAGGGATTTCTATGTTCTTGTGGCATATTCCCATCTTATTCATCATTCTCCTGCTGATGGGAATGGGTACGGCTCTATCCGGAATGATTATCAAGTTCCGTATTCTGGCTATCTGCGGAATATTAGGCTCCTTGCTTTCCATAGGGTGTCTGATAATAAAAGGAGCAGACCAATTGCCTTTCTTTGCAATTGTATTTCTGATCATGATGGTAATTCCCGGTCATGCCCTCAACCACATGGCCGCAAAAATGTCAGCTGCATGAAAGAGTTAGATCCTTTATTGCATTCGCAACTCCGTTTGGCGGTGATGTCTATCCTGCTTAGTGCGGAAGAGGCCGATTTCGTCTATCTACGGGAAAAAACCGAAGCGACCGGAGGAAACTTAAGCGTACAATTAGATAAACTCAACACAGCCGGTTATCTGACCATCGAAAAAAGTTTCATCGGGAAAAAGCCTCATACGACTTGCCGGATTACCGACAAAGGCCGCAAAGCCATGGCCGATTATGTGGAGACATTGAAAAGTTATCTGACAGGGTTATAATCTTAGAAGCTGTTTTGAAATTCTTCGGAAAACAGTTTATGCAGCTTCTTATTATCCCCCAAGAACCGCTTAATGTTTCCGCTTCTCGGTAAGGTAAGGCCAAAACCGCGCCGGTAATTCCTGCCGATGAAGCCGCGGATTCAATCTTTCTTTGATGGCAATTGAGCGGAAGTAGGTTTGCCAAAGCGTCTGATAGAGCAATTCATCTTTCGCTAATAATTCATCCGGAAGGATTCCCGAAGCAAGAAATTCGGTATCCTGCCCAAAACGCACCTCTTCTGCCTTTTGTCCGTCATAATAATAGCCGTATTGCCGTTTTACGTCATAAACCAGCCAATGCTGGTCTGCAAAACGATCGGTAAAATAATCCATCGTAAGTGGCAACACATTATAAACCGGTGCCGTAGCCGCAAAATAAATATCATCAGCGGTTTTCTGAAAACGAGCAAACTGAATAACCCGAGAAGCCTCATTGTTCACTTTTTTCCACAAACGACTCATCTCGGCCACGTCCGCATCCCTCATATTGAACACACTCTTACCTTGGGAATCGAACACTTTGCGCAGATAACGAAAAAGCAATTCATCCACATGCGATTGCTCGGAAAGCCAGCAGGAAGTTATTCCATTGAGGAAATGAGCCGAAAGCAATCTCTCCGCCCCACGCCATACCCGGTCTGCCAAGGTTCCATCCGTTACTACCGTAAACACCTCCTCACAAAAAAGAGGCAATGGCTCAGATTCCTGAAGTAGCCTGTCAGGAAATACACGACGGTTATAAGCGTGAAACAAAGCTGTCAATAAGCCTTCGAATGTTTTATCATAAATGAAGAAAACCATAATCAATCATCAAAAGGAAGGATAAGTTGGCGACTATCACTGGACGGTTTCTTGACAAGCAGACGACGTACAACTTCCGGGGTCAATTCCTGAACCGTAGACAGAGGCAGCTCCCGACAGACGACAAAGTATTGCGCTTTCTTCCAAACAACCCCCATTTTCTTTAATTGCTCCGAAGTAAGCAAGCCATACCGGCGTGATAGAAGTATCAGTTTAGCCGATTTCACCCCTATCCCGGGAACACGCAACAACAACTCGTAATCCGCTTTATTCACATCTACCGGAAAAAGTTCCGGATGACGCAATGCCCACGACAGTTTAGGATCTATCTCCAAATCCAGATTGGGATAGGTATCATCAACAATCTCATCTACCTTAAACTGATAAAAACGTAACAGCCAGTCTGCCTGATAAAGACGATTTTCGCGCACCAAAGGTGCTTGAGGCAAGGCTGGCAAGCGGGTATCATAGGTGTTTACATGAATATACCCCGAATAATAAACACGCTTCATCGTTGGACGTTGGTATAGGGCAGAAGAAAGACGCAGGATATCCCGATCGCTATCCGGGGTAGCACCCACAATCATCTGAGTACTTTGTCCGGCCGGAGCAAAACGAGGCGCAAAACGGAAACGCTTCCGCTCCTCGGCGGCCTGCAAGGCTCCCTGTTGAATGTAACGCATCGGCGTAAAAACGCTCTGAAAGTTCTTATCCGGAGCAAGCCGCTTCAAACTCTGTTCATTGGGTATCTCTATATTGACACTCATACGGTCTGCATATCGGCCAGCTTCATTCACCAGTTCCTGACTGGCCCCGGGTATGCTTTTCAAATGAATATATCCATTGAAGTGATGTACGGTACGGAGATCTTTCACTACACGTACCAAACGCTCCATGGTATAATCTGCATTACGCACTACTCCTGAACTCAAAAAAAGGCCCTCAATATAATTGCGCCGGTAAAATTCCATAGTCAACTCGACAAGTTCGGTAACCGAAAGTGTGGCCCGAGGGATATCATTGCTCACCCGATTGATACAATAGGCACAATCAAACATACAATAGTTGGTCAGCATAATCTTAAGCAGAGAGATACATCGTCCATCTTCGGCAAAGCTATGGCAAATACCCCACCCCGCCGCACTTCCTACAGCGCCGTCCCGATGTTTCCGTCCTACTCCGCTGGAAGCGCACGAAACGTCATATTTGGCCGACTCGGCTAAGACTTGCAATTTCTTCAATACCTCTTCTCGCATACCTCGATAAAACCAAACACGAGCCAAGCAGAAGTTCCGCCCGACTCGTGTATCGAAAATAACTATGAAACAATTAAACTATTGGTCATATTGACTCGTAAGAACAACTATCTTCCGTGATTCTTTATCTTTCTTCAGCTTCACCGCCGAAGGAATTAAATAATTACTGATAGAAGTCGTAATGCCACCTTCTGTATATTGACTCGTCTCATAAGTCCGGTTCACCGGAATCACCAGCAATCTCAAATCCTCGTCCGGGTTACTCTCCAAATGTAATTGCAAAACATTCGAAATATTTCCGAAAGAATAAACCCTCGTGCTCGTGCTATAATCCCCACGGAATGCGGTTATGTTATCTTCTATCTTATTATTTTCAAAAAAACTCTTCACCGAATCCTCCGGCATAAGCATCACATAGCTTGGAGCTTCAAGAGCATAAAGCCAATCCTCCTGAGGCATAGCCTGCATAGTGAAATTCAGATTATTAAGAATATGGTCTCCAATGCGGCGACCAATTTCAGCCGCAGGGATAACAATCCGTGTACAAACCCCCGATGGCGTCTTCATATAGGTATATTCCTCGTTGGGCTCCAGCAGGTGCTCTATATTCGCATTCTCCATCCGGTTCATCTGAATAACCTCCTTTGTTACATTAAACTGCTCACGAGTATGGATAATGGTATCCCTTCCCGCCTCGTTCGTAGTCTGATACTTATAATAAATAAAGAAAGAAGACTGGGCAACCTTGAGAATACTACCCGTTCCGAAGCTTGTCGTCACATAAAAGCCCGGGAAGAACTGGTTGAACGAATCTTGATTCTGGAATGTTTCGGGATTATTTACCGTTTCATCATAGAACCGCTGAGCCACATCAGTCGAGATACGGATCCGCACATTAGGCGTATAGTAATTCGGATCAGAAGAATCTGTGATATTACGTATCGAATCCGAGATGCTCATGTCATAAGCCGTATAGGTTTTCTCTCCCAGCAAAGTCTGCATATCGCAATACTGCTTCGGATCCATGTTGGTATAATAGTTTCTCTCCAAAGGCTTTGTCACCTGATAGACCTGTGCAGTCATAGGTGCCAGCGAATCCCCCATATACCCGTTCTCTCCCCGGTTATACATAATAAAGAAAGCCATCGAATCCACTTTCCCATCAAGCGGCTCATGCGCGAACTTATAATCTTCCGGACAATAGAACTGGCAAATATAATCTGTCGTCAGATGTCCATACAAAGGGTCATAAATATCCCCCAACAAACCACTCACCGTACGGGCATACACAGAATCCAACTTGACTGTCGATGCCTCCACATAAAATGTATCGGCATAGACAAAAGAACGGTCAGCATCCGGCTGAATACTTGGACCAACCTGACTCAATTCATCATTACATCCACTCAGTAGAACACCTCCCAGAGCGAACCCAAGTATAAGATTTTTAATCTCCATCTTTATTACATTATATTAATTAGATGCCAAAACTACATCATAGAACTTATTATATTCATCAATATATGTTTCGGGCGACTGATTGGGCAAGAACGGCACTTGCTTGGTTACTATATACTCCGCAATCTCCGGATTGATGGTCTCGCTTCCTTGAATGATTCCATCCGCAAAATCTATGGCCAGCTTTGTCAATCCCACAAAACTTGTATCTTCCCGAATAACTTTCAGATCCGCCTCTTCCGCGCCATCTTCCTTCAGTTTATCCGCAAAATTGCTACTCATCGGGCTTTTAAACTCATCATCATATACAGAATAAACCACCTTGGCATTACGCAGACAAGGATCGTCTGCATACATTCTTTTAATATACAAACCGGTCAAAGCCGCCATCCAGCCGTGACAATGAATCACATCCGGAATCCAACGAAGTTTTTTGACGGTCTCCATCACGCCACGCACATAAAAAATACAGCGCTCGTCATTATCTTCAAATTCGTTTCCTTCTTCATCGGCCACCGTCGATTTGCGCAGGAAATAATCATCGTTATCAATAAAGTAAACCTGCATACGGGCAGCCTGAATTGAGGCTACCTTTATGATTAATGGATGATCAGTATCATCAATAATCAGATTCATTCCCGAAAGGCGGATTACCTCATGTAGTTGATTACGGCGTTCGTTTATATTACCAAACTTCGGCATGAAAGTCCTGATTTCGCGACCACGTTCTTGAATACCTTGTGGTAAGTTCCGACAAACCGTCGCTATTTCAGATTCCGGCAAATAAGGGGCGATTTCCTGAGCTATAAACAAAACTTTTTTTGCATCCATCCTACAAATTCCTTTTATAATACGCTACAAAGGTAATAAAAATCTTTCATTTCTGATAATTATTTTGTTGCTTTGCATAAATTTTAGCGATTTACAAGATGAAACACCCTATTTGTTATAGTTTGATAATTGCTGCGTTATATGCATCAAATGCTGCTTTTGCGGATAATATTTTTTATGATTATCCAGCATCTTCCATTGAAGGACAAAGCCTGCCAACCGATAAAAACCTGCCAAGAGGGGAAGCACCGGCATCTCTGAAAAAGAATTTGCCCGAATATGTAAAAGCTATCAAAAAGGAAAATGTAAATATGCATAGTATTATGGTGGTACAACATGGGAAAGTCATCGCTGAGCAATGGTTCGGCGATGGAAAACCGGACGTTCCTCATATACTGAACTCCGTCAGCAAGTCTTTTACTTCGACAGCTATAGGATTTGCCATCGCAGAAGGGAAATTAAAGGTTACCGATAAAGTCATCTCGTTCTTTCCGGACAAACTGCCGGCTACAATGAGCGACAACCTGAAAGAAATGGAAATCCGCCATCTGTTGACCATGACTTGCGGACATGACACCGACCCCAGTTCTTCCATTAAGGACAAAGAAGGGGCTGATTGGGTAACCGAATTCCTTGCATTCCCGGTGCAGCATAAACCCGGCGAATATTTTCAATACAACAGTCTGGGGACCTATGTCCTTTCGGCCATCATCCAGCAAGTGACCGGGCAAAAAGTAATCGATTATCTTACGCCACGCCTGTTCCAGCCTTTAGGCATTAAGGACGCCCGATGGGAAGAAAGTCCGCAGGGCATCAACTGTGGTGGCTGGGGATTGTATCTAAAGACCGAAGACTTGGCCAAAATGGGGCAATTTCTTTTACAAAAAGGCCAATGGGACAAGAGGCAGTTGCTCCCGGCAAAATGGGTAGAAAAGGCGACATCAGCGGTTGTTTCCTCTACTCCTTCCTGGGTCCGTTTCGAGGATGCGCCTAAAAAGCTGGATCCGAAGACTTGCGACTGGGTACACGGGTACGGGTATCAGTTCTGGCAATGCCGGCACCATTGTTATCGGGCAGACGGAGCCGGAGGCCAATATATTATTGTAGTCCCTGAAAAAGATGCCGTCATTGCAACTACTGCTGATTTGCAAGATATGCAACAAGAGCTTGACTTGATTTGGGAGTATATCTTACCTGCCCTATAATTAAGTGTGTAAGTTTACGTTGATGGTAACACAAACTCAACACACACAAACTAATAAACTAAAAACTATAAATAAAAAAGAAATGAATGTAATCGACTTAATAAACAATAGCCGGACAACGGCTTTCTCGTTCGAGATCTTACCTCCGTTGAAAGGGAACAGCATCCAAAAAGTCTATAATGTAATAGACAAATTGAGGGAATTTGACCCTAAATACATTAATATCACCTCACATCATAGCGAATACATCTATTAACCCCAACCAGACGGAAGCCTGCGCAAGGTTAATATCCGGAAGCGTCCGGGATCGGTCGCCATCGCTTCGGCTATTCAAAACAAATATGGCATTCCGAGTGTTCCACACATTATCTGTAAGGGGTTTACCAAAGATGAGACTGAATACGCATTGATTGACCTGAATTTCTTAGGCGTCAGTAATCTGCTCCTGTTACGAGGGGATATCAAGACCTTGGAAGTGGAGCAACATCCGGAACAATACCACGAACATGCGACCGACCTGCAGGAACAGGTAAACCGTTTCAATCAAGGCATCGCTTTGGACGGATCACATATAGAAGGTATCGAAACGCCTTTTTCCTATGGAATGGCGTGCTATCCGGAAAAACACGAAGAGGCGCCCAATATGGAATCGGACATATTCTACCTGAAACAGAAAGTAAAAAACGGAGCAAGTTATTTAGTCACTCAAATGTTTTTCGACAACGCAAAATATTACGCATTCGTAGAACGTTGCCGGCAAGAAGGAATCACGGTCCCGATTATTCCGGGAATCAAGCCCATTGTATTCCGCAATCAGCTTACCGTCCTGCCTCGCGTATTCCGTTCAGAAATACCGGAGCCTTTTGCCGCAGAGCTCCGCAAATGCAAAACGGATGAAGAGGCGAAAGAAGTAGGTGTGGAATGGTGTATCGAACAGTGCAAAGACTTGATACGCCACAACGTCCCCAGCCTCCATTTCTATACCATGATGGCCTCAGAAAGTGTCCGGAGGGTAGCAAAAGAGATTTATTGATTCAACTTTTGCAAGCTCAAGTTTAGTTGACAAGGAAACAAGGTAAAACAGACAAACAAAATAAAACAACAAACAGACATGAAACACTTACTAATTGCCGCCCTTTGTCTGGCTGGCGCAATGCAACTATCCGCCCAAGATGGTTTAAAGGATTGGGCAAACCTAAGTCGGTATCAAAAAGAAAATGCTGCAATCCAACAACCGGTCAAAGCGGTATTCATGGGAAACTCCATTACTGATGGCTGGCCTGTTGCCGACCCGGATTTCTTCACGAAAAACGGATATGTAGGAAGAGGCATAGGCGGACAAGTTTCCGCACAAATGCTGCTCCGCTTCCGTCAGGACGTCATCGACCTGAACCCCCAAGTGGTGGTTATCCTTGCCGGGACCAACGATATAGCCCATAATGACTATGCCATGACTCCGGAACAGACCTTTGACAATGTCGTATCCATGATTCAACTGGCCGAAGCCAACGACATCAAGGTTATCTTATGCTCTACCATGCCGGCATCGCAATTCGGCTGGCGTCCCCAGCTGACACCCGCGGAAGACATCAAAGCGTTAAACGCAAAATTCAAAGCCTACGCCGATGAACACCACATTTTATATGTAGACTACCATTCGGCTATGCAAGACGAAGCAGGAGGTCTTCCGGAAAAATATTCCCAAGATGGCGTACATCCCAACCTGGAAGGGTATAAAGTCATGGAAAAACTTGTACAAAATGCGTTGAAAAAGGTGATAAAATAAAACCTCCCATGCTTTAGATAAAAAAGCATGCACCCTATTTCTCAAAAGATAGTAACCTTTTCAGGAAAAGGATGCATGCTTTTTTTCATCTATAATCCTGAAAAACCTCCCTAAAAAAACTTATAAACCGAAAACTCGCACCGTTTTCTCCTCCGGACTATCGCTTTTTTTTGTATGTTTGCATTTTATATATGAATATCTTTAAATACAGATACAATGAAGAAAGTTGGTACATTCAAAGCCCTATTGTTATTGCTTGCGGCCGGATTTTATTTCAGCGCGTGTAATATGACGCCAAAAGGCGGACAGCAAAACAAGATAGCGTTTGACTCTACATTGGTAGACAAAACCTATTATTTATTAGATAATCCGGAAAATCCGCACTGCAATCTGCAGATTAAGTTTATTTATCCCTCGGATGCAGACAAGGCGCTGTTGCCGGAAATACAGAAGCAATTCGTGAACGCTTATTTGGGAGAGGCATACGACACACTTGCTCCTCAAGAAGCGATAAAGAAATATACGGATGATTACATCGAAGCCTATAAGGATCTGGAGGAGGACTTCAAGGTCGAACTGGCCCGTTCGGAAAAAGAAGGCAATCCAGTGGGTGCCTGGTTCTCATACTATGAGATGTCGTCAAATACGATCCGTTTCAATCAGGATGGATTACTCTGTTTCTCGGTGAACTTCGAAAATTATACCGGTGGAGCCCACGGAGCCCATGCCTATAATCATTTCGTCCTGAATGCCAATACCGGCCATCGGATTTCGGAAGAGGATATCTTCGTGGATAACTATCAAGACAGCCTGGCGGAAATACTGGTGGCGCAAATTGCCAAACAGAATGATATCAGTGACCCCAAGGAGCTGGAAAACATGGGATTTTTCAGCGTAGACGAGATTTATCCGAACAATAATTTCTTTGTAGACGACACGGGTATTACTTATACATTCAACGAATATGAGATAGCGGCTTACGTGGTAGGTCCGGTACATGTACATCTTTCGTTCGAAGAGGTACAATATTTGCTCAGATCAGACACGCCTATAACCCAATTAATAAATTAAAAATTGAAGGTGGAAGTGCCCTTATGACACACCGTCATCCAACAAGTTTATGGAACAAAACAATATACTGACACGGCCGGAAGTAGCCGAACGACAATTGGAGATACTGTATAAATACTTTCCGAATTTAGACGATAACCAAAAGAAGCAGTTTGATGCGCTTTATGCGCTTTATGCCGATTGGAACGCAAAGATTAATGTCATATCTCGGAAAGACATCGAGAACCTCTATTTACATCATGTCCTGCATTCGTTGGGAATTACCGGCTTGTTGCATTTCAAAGCCGGCTCATCCGTCATGGACATCGGCACAGGAGGAGGATTTCCGGGTATTCCCTTGGCCATCTTGTTTCCGGAGGTACGATTTCATCTGGTAGACAGCATCGGGAAAAAGATAAAGGTGGCCCAATCTGTAGCCGACTCCATCGGGCTAAAGAATGTCACCTCCCGCCACGCACGCGGAGAAGAGGAGAAACAGCTATTCGATTTTGTGGTCAGCCGGGCCGTTATGCCTTTGGCCGACCTGGTAAAAATCGTGCGCAAAAATATCCGGAAAGAGCAAATCAATGCATTGCCCAACGGACTGATCTGTCTGAAAGGAGGCGAGTTAGAGCATGAAGTCCTGCCCTTTCGGAATCAGGCGCTGACCATCAACCTGTCCGAATCTTTCGAAGAGGAGTATTTTGAAACCAAGAAAGTCGTTTACGTACCATTATGATACAAACATTTATTGTCAATTATTTTCAGGAGAACACCTATCTTTTGTTCGACGAGACGAAAGAGGCGGTTATCATCGATTGCGGATGCCTGACTTCGCAAGAGTGGAGCAAAGTGGAGGAATACATCACCACGCACCAGCTTGTCTTGAAGCATCACCTTTGCACACATGTCCATGTAGACCACCTGCTGGGTGCCGGATTTGTCCAAGCCCGTTACGAATTACTTCCTGAAACGGCTCCGGAGGACCTCAAAGTCCTTCCGGGAATCAGCGCACAGGCCCGTCAATTCGGATTGCCGGTCAATGTGCAGGATATAGAGATACAGGCTCATTTAAAAGCCGGAATGAAAATACCCTTCGGCAATTCCCGCTTAGAGGTAAAGTCTGTTCCCGGCCATTCTCCCGGCAGCCTCGCGTTCTATGAAACCATGAGCCAATCGGTCTTTGTCGGTGACACGCTTTTTGCCGGAAGCATCGGACGCACTGATTTGTGGGGAGGCGATTATGACCAGTTGATACACTCAATCAAGACAGAGATTCTGACTTTGCCCGATGATACCCGTATCTATCCGGGACATGGCTCCCCGACCTCCGTGGCATTCGAAAAATTGAATAATCCCTATATTTAGGAACAAGGGGGACAAGGATACAAAGAGAAAACAAGATTTAAATCTGAAACCTTGTCTGCTACAGCTTAGTCAACTTGTCCGCCTATAAACTAAAAAAACTTATAAACTAAAAATTATGGACACAACTAAATTTGTTAATCGCCATGTAGGCATATCTCCGGAAGATCTTCCGGAAATGCTGAAAGCCATCGGTGTTCAATCGCTGGATGAGCTGATTGATCAGACCATCCCTGCCAACATCCGCTTACAGCATCCTTTGAACTTGCCGGAACCCATGACAGAACGTGAGTTTGCTGAGCATATTCACGAATTAGCTTCGAAAAACGAAGTATTCACCTCGTACATCGGAATGGGCTGGTATGATACCGTTTGTCCCGCACCTATCCAGCGAAATGTATTCGAGAATCCGGTGTGGTACACCTCATATACCCCCTACCAGGCAGAAGTATCGCAAGGACGATTAGAAGCTTTGCTCAATTTCCAAACGATGATATGCGACCTGACCGGACTCCCGTTGGCCAACTGCTCTCTGCTGGACGAAGCTACGGCTGGTGCCGAGGCTATGACCATGTTCCACGGAGCCCGAAGTCGCGCCCAAATAAAGGCTGAAGCCAACACTCTATTCGTTGACGAGCAGGTATTTGCTTCGACTCTGGCTGTTATTCACACACGCGCCATCCCGCAAGGCATCCATATCGTTACTGGAAATTATGCGACCTTCGAGTTCACACCGGATGTGTTCGGTGCCATCGTACAATATCCCAATGCCAACGGTTCTATCGAGGACTACCGGGAATTCATCGCCCGGGCGAATGCCAACGGAACGAAGGTGGCCGTAGCCGCCGACCTGATGAGTCTGGTACTTCTGACTCCTCCGGGCGAATGGGGTGCGGATGTAGTCTTCGGAAGCAGCCAGCGTTTCGGCATCCCGATGTTCTACGGAGGCCCTTCTGCGGCTTATTTCGCTACTAAAGAGGAATACAAACGTGCCATTCCCGGACGTATCATCGGTATTTCCAAAGATGCTTACGGACATCCAGCCTACCGCCTGGCATTGCAAACACGTGAACAACACATCAAACGAGAGAAAGCGACATCCAATATCTGTACCGCACAGGCCCTACTGGCTACAATGGCTGGCTTCTATGCCGTTTACCACGGAGCGGAAGGACTGAAAGATATTGCAGGACGCATCCATGCTACGGCCGGATTCCTGGCAGGCGAATTGGAGAAACTGGGATATACCCAACTGAACACAAACTATTTTGACACACTCCGTATCCAACTTCCGGAGAACGTATCGGTTGCGGCTTTACGTGAGATTGCTCTGGAATGCAAGGTGAACTTACGCTATTTTGATTGCGGACAAGTAGGCATAAGTGTGGATGAAACGACACAGCCTACCGATATAGGCGTATTGCTCTACATCTTCTCTGGGGCTATCGGAAAAGAATATATGCTTAAAGAATCTATCCCGGAAAAGACCTATTTCGATGCGAAATTTGCGCGTACCTCTTCTTTCCTGCAACAGGAGGTATTCAAGAAATATCATACAGAAACAGAGCTGATGCGCTACATCACCCGTCTGGGACGCAAGGATGTTTCGTTGGCTCAGTCTATGATTTCATTAGGTTCATGCACCATGAAGCTGAATCCGGCCTCTTCCATGTTGCCCCTCAGCTTACCGCAATTCCAAAACATCCATCCGTATGCTCCGGAAGAGCAGGTTGAAGGATATACCGAGCTGATCGAGAATCTTTCTTCCTACTTGTGCGAAATTACCGGGTTCAAGGGCTGTACCCTCCAACCTAACTCTGGAGCAGCCGGCGAATATACCGGATTGCGCATTATACGTTCTTATTTGGAAAGTATCGGACAGGGACACCGCAACATCGTCCTCCTCCCGGCTTCAGCGCACGGGACGAATCCGGCTAGCGCCGTACAGTGCGGCTTCACTACGGTTACGGTTAAATGTGACGAGCGGGGGAATATCGATTTAGAAGATTTCCGGAACAAGGCAGAGACCAACAAGGAAAATCTTGCGGCAAGTATGATTACCTATCCTTCTACGCATGGAATCTTCGAAGCAGATATCAAGGAGATGTGCGATATTGTCCATGCATGTGGCGGGCAGCTTTATATGGACGGAGCCAACATGAACGCACAGGTAGGACTGACCAATCCGGGAACTATCGGTGCTGATGTATGTCACTTGAACTTGCATAAGACCTTTGCCTCTCCTCATGGTGGAGGCGGACCGGGCGTAGGCCCTATCTGTGTGGCAGAACATCTGGTTCCTTTCTTGCCACAGCATCCTGTACGTTGGGGCAGCGATTTGAACACGGTTTCTGCAGCACCTTACGGAAGTGCGGGTATCCTGCCTATCACTTACGCCTATATCCGTATGTTGGGAACTGAAGGATTAACCCGGGCTACGCAAGTGGCTATCCTGAACGCCAATTACCTGGCAGCAAAACTGAAAGACACCTACGGAATTGTCTATACCGGAACAACCGGACGTGTAGGACACGAACTGATTCTGGAGTGCCGCAAGGTTAAAGAGCTATCGGGCATTGACGAAAATGATATAGCCAAGCGTTTGATGGACTTCGGTTATCATGCTCCTACCCTTTCATTCCCTGTACACGGCACGTTGATGGTCGAGCCAACCGAAAGTGAAAGTAAAGCGGAATTGGACCGTTTCATTGAGGTTTTGGAATGTATCTGGAAGGAAATCAAAGAGGTCGAAAATGGTTATGCGGACCGCACGGACAATGTACTTAAAAATGCACCACATCCCGAATATGAGGTAACCGCTGATGAATGGGAGCATTCTTACTCACGAAGCAAAGCCGCCTTCCCGTTGAACTGGCTGCACGACTCCAAATTCTGGATCAATGTAGCCCGCGTGGATAATGCATACGGCGACCGCAATTTGGTTCCGACCATCAGCTAACATAAAGAACGGCTCTTTTTAAAACAAAGAATGAAGAATTATTATCCGGAAAAGATTTTAATTCTTCATTCTTAATTTTTAATGTCCATAACGCTCTGATTTGCCCCTCTACTCAAGACAACAGGCAACACGTTAGGAAATTATTATTTCAACACTTCTTTCAGTTTAGCCTCAATCTCATCGCCATGAATATTTTTAGCGATAATGGTACCGTCTTTATCCACCAAGATGGTGTGCGGAATGCTATTAACGGAATAAATAGCTGCGCCTCCATTTTTCCATCCCTGAAGGTCGGACAATTGCGGCCAAGTGATATTCAAGTCCTTGATGCCTTTCTCCCACGCATCTTGCTTGCTGTCCAAGGAAATGCCGACAATCTCAAAGCCTTTGCCTTTATACTGCTTGTAAAGCTCGACCAGCTTAGGAGTCTCTTTGCGGCAAGGAGGACACCAGCTTGCCCAGAAGTCAATCAAGACAACTTTACCCTGCCCTACATAGTCAGACAACTTACGCATGTCGCCTTTCACGTCTTTCATCTCGAAGTCGGTGAATTTCTTACCTACAGCTACCTTCTTCAAATTTTCCAGACGCGCCATCAGCTTGTCTATACCAGCAACCGATTTAAATACATCACTCGACTGAGCAGCCAACTCCTGTTGTTTCTCTTCGGGAATGTAATAACGGAAATCATAGAACAACTTTGCAGCCAACGGGTTGTTCATATTCGAAGCGATAAAATCAGCAGCTTTTTGTGAAACCTGATTATCCAGTTCTTCATACCTCTTCTCGATATCTGCCCTATCCGGCTGATCATCCGATTTCAGGCTTGAAGCCACCTCGGCCTGTTGTTTCCGTATCGGACGAACGGCTTCCTTAAATTCCTGCAAAGCATCATTCTCCGGAGAACCGTTCACATTAGACAAGCTATCCAGCACCACCTGAAGCTTGTTGTTCCCCAAAGCCAATGTAGCCGCAAAGGGCATATCTTCACCGGGCATAGTGTACGAACGGGGTACAGCCTCTTCACTGAACTTCAAGGTGCGGAGAACAACAGTAGGGTTCTCACCTTTCAAGGTAAAACTTCCGTTCTGTACCAAGGCACTATCCAGCGGAGCCGCATCGGGCTCATTGTACAGGCAAAGGTAAACATATTTGCCATCCAATGCCGAATTATTTACTTTTCCGGTGATTTCATACCCCGGTTTTTCGTTGCAGGCAGCCAACAAAAGGGTCGATGCTGCCGCCATCAGAATTGTTTTTTTCATTGTTTTTCTTATTTTTAATCGGGAATCGGGAAATTAAATATTTGCTCCCCAAAGATTTATTGGTGCAAAGATAGTACAATTAAAGACACTGAGGAAAGGTCTATATACTTTTTTCCCTCAATATCTCCGTCCTTGCCAAGTCTTTCTTTCTGCGAAACGCTTTAACGCCTTGGCCGTAAACTCATAGTTCTTCACCCCCCAATCCGGTGCAATGAGTAATTCTTTAGGCGACTGAGAAACAAAACGCTCCACTACAATATCCGGATTCAGACGCTCTACGAAATCGATGACCAGATCTATATATTCATCTACTGAATAAAGATGGAAGTCTGCCGGAGAATCCTCAAATTCCTTAGCCATGCGCGTATTGCGGATCAGTTGTAATTGATGCAATTTCAACGTGGTAAGCGGGAGCTTTGATATACGCCCTGCATGGCCCACTATTTCCTCCCGGCTCTCACCGGGCAAGCCCAAGATGAGATGTGCTCCGACATAAATTCCCCGGGAAGCTGTCCTGCAGATAGCCGACTCCGCCTCAGCGTAAGTATGTCCTCGATTAATACGATGGAGCGTCTTGTCCAAAGTACTTTCCACACCATATTCAATCAGGACAAACCGGCGCTGCGCCAAGTCTGAAAAGTAATCTAACAAATCGTCTGGCATACAATCAGGCCGTGTTCCGACAATCAGACCGCAAACGCCTGGAAAACGCAATGCCTCCTCGTATTTATCGATAAGCCTACTACTAACGTCATACGTATTGGTGTAAGCCTGAAAATAGGCTAAATAGCGCATATCTGGATATTTACGGGCAAAAAAAGCCACACCCTCTTCCAATTGCCGGGTGATGCTCTTATCGGTATGACAATACTCCGGACTGAAGGTCTGATTGTTACAATAAGTACATCCGCCAAACCCTTTCGTCCCGTCCCGGTTAGGACAGGTAAATCCGGCATTCAACGAAATTTTCTGCACCTTTCCCGGAAAAACACTTTTAAGGAAGTCACTAAACTCATTATACGGTTTATTCGCTTTCATCATCTTTAAGCAAAAGGATTTAGGCTTATAGTCAC
>DWYO01000181.1 GCA_019118725.1 Candidatus Parabacteroides intestinavium
GAAAGAGAAGTATAAGCGTTACGGATAATTTTTTTCTGTTTTCTTATACGCATATTCGCTTTTATATTTATCTTTGCCCACGAAATGATTCATCTCTTACGGAGAGATGTTCGTATATCCACTTCACCCCACCCTATATAAGCAATTAAAAAATCACCTTATTACAGACAAAAAGGGAAAATCGTTTATTTAGAAGCTGTTTTGCCAATGCTCTACTTCTTAATGCTTCAGCAAACAAATCATTTAATATATTTAGACAGATAATAATATGTTTCCCGAGAAGGGAGACTTTCTATATGATAGCGTGTTGAAGAGGTAATGACAAAGAGATAACCTTGTTCGCGATGAGGAGAAACCGGCAAATAAAGTTCTGTGCCATGGATATTCGTTGCTAGCATCTGTTGCGCGGACGAGGTATCAATCGAGTCTGTCAAGGAGTAATAGACGGTATAGGTCAGATCCTGCTTTTCACCGGCCGGTTTTTCCCAGGAAAGCTTCAGCTCATTCTCCAAGCGTTCTACGCGAATCTCTTCCGGGGCAGAGGGCACCGAATCATTCAGCCACGTGAGTGGAGGCAATTGCGCCGGATACCTATAATAATTATCCCGCAATTCTGTATACACCCCTTTTTCATCCGACAAGATGTTTCCGCAACGGAAAAAAGAGCATCCCGCCCCACCAAAATAGCGGCTATAATCAATCTGATCAGTCAGGTCAGTCAAAGTCCAGTCGGCCTCCTCCTTCAGCAACCGGTATGCCCCCAATCCGGGGACTATCATCCGCCCATTGGCATTCTCCACCCAATTATCCACAAACGGGAAGAAATTCTCATGCAGATAATACATCATCGGGACAATCATATCCTGTTTCCCGGCAAGCAACCATTGAGCGGCATCCTGATAGACACTCTCGTAGGCCGTCCACCCGGCATTCGGAACCCGTGGAATCCGGTTATATTTTCCTAAAGGCGAGCTGCTCACCTGCACCCAAGGCTTTACCAGCTTCACCCAGTCATAAATCCGATAAACCATCCGGTTGATATTCTGGCGACGCCAATCTTCCAAGCGCATCTTCCGTCCATATTTCCGATATGTGATCTTATCCGGGAAATTCCGGGCAGCCTCCGGATAACGAATATAATCAAAATGGATGCCATCTATATCATACCCATTCACAATCTCTTTGACCAACTTCAGGATATAATCAGCCGTTCCGGGCACACCCGGATCCAGGAACCACTCCCCTTTATGGTGTTTGCAAAGCTCCGGGTGTCTTTTCACGACCGAAAGCCTCCCCTGCTCCCGCACAATCTTGTCCGAGCCTACCGGAAACGTCACAAACCAGGCATGACATTCCAACCCGCGCTTATGACATTCTGCTACCATAAACGCCAATGGATCATATCCGGGAAGGCGTCCATATTTTCCGGAAAAAACAGCTGATGCCGGCTCAATATCCGAACGGTAAGCCACATCCCCACGCATACGCACCTGAAAAAACACCGTATTGAAATTAGCCTCCTGCAAACGGTCCAACATCCCGCACACCGCTTCTTGCTGAGCCTTGTGAGAATCCTCTGACGCAGCCACCCTCTGCGGCCAGTCCAACCCATAAACCGTAGTAAGCCATACCGCTCTCACCTCTTTCTTCGGATACTGGATAGCATACGCCCATTGACTGCAAAACAAAACCGCGAGTAACAAAAAGAACGCTTTCTTCATCTTCCCCATTCCCTTCTTCAATCTTTCTTCTCCTCCTTCTTTTTCAAATCCGGATAACTGATACGCGTGTGATACATAATCTTCAGCTTCTCGATAAATACCTGCTTGACCGATTCAACATCCCGGAAAGTCAACGGAGCGTTCCGCAACAAGCCATCAGCAATCTGTCCATCTATAATTTTATTAACCAACTGCTTGATGCCCTCCTCGGTATGTTCTTTCAAGCTACGCGAAGCAGCCTCTACCGAATCCGCCATCATCACAATAGCCGTCTCTTTCGAAAAGGGATTCGGTCCCGGATACATGAACAACGATTCGTCAACCGGCTTATCCGGGAACTGATTCTTATACGAATTATAGAAATATTTCGCTTTGCCACGCCCATGATGCGTCCGGATAAAATCAATAATCTCTTTCGGCAAACCGGCTTTCTCCGCAATCTTCACACCTTCCGTCACATGACTGATGACCCGCTGCGCACTCTCGATGTAAGACAAAGCGTTATGCGGATTGATTCCATTCTGGTTCTCGGTAAAATAAAGCGGATTGCTCATCTTTCCGATATCATGATACATGGCACCTGTACGTACCAGCTGCGCATTCGCGCCAATCTTTCCCGCGGCCTCCGAGGCGATAATCGACACCTGCAACGAATGCTGGAAAGTTCCGGGGCAAGTCTCGCTCAACCGTTTCAATATGCCGCTATTGATATTCGACAATTCCACCAAAGTAATGGTAGACAAATAACCAAATGTTTTCTCCAGCATATATACCAGAACATACGTAAACATCAACAGGATAAAATTAATACCGAAATAAAGCATCATGACCCAATGAATCTTATTCAAGTCCGCATCCTGATACAAAACCAAGCTGAGATAAGACAAGGTATAAGACAAGAATACAAATAGGGCACAATGCATTAATTGCGAACGTTGGGACAATTCCTTCAGACTGAACGTAACGACCATGCCGGCTATGATTTGCAGAATCAGAAATTCGTGCGGGAATGGAGCCATGACCGAGCACATCTGTACGGTAATCAGATGAGTAAACAATGCCGTACGCGAATCGAAAAAGGTACGGACCACAATCGGGATTATCGCATAAGGAATAATATAAATACTGAACAGATTATACGTAACGCAAATCTCCGTAATCAGAACCGCTGAAAATATGCAGCATAACAGGAAAAAGGTATTGCGCCGGTTATGCAGAATCTTCAGCCGGAAAGACCATAGGTAAAGCCAATAGCAGAAAAGAAGCCCGCACACCAGGATTATCTGCCCGGCCAGCATCAGGCTATGACGCTGTGCTCCTCCGGATTGAGATTCGTAAACCGTCTTTAAAGATCGGAGCACATTATACGTATGCGAATCGACAATCTCGCCTCGATCCACAATACGCTCGCCCGCCTGTACCACCCCGGACGAAATCGGGACACTCTGTACCAGCTCATTCCGTACTTTATCCGAAGTACCCTGGTCGTAAGATACATTTTCCGCCAGATAATTATTGATATCGCACGATTGAAGCAGAGCCTTATTCAAAGAAGCGGGGCAATTGTTGATGATAAACTCGTATGCACTCTTAACCGTAAACAAGTCGGAAACATAATGCTTGGTAGCAATCGTATTCCGAAGCAAATTAATATAGGTATAATTTTCCGCTTTCAGCTTATCAAACTCCTGAGGGGAAACGATTCCATTGGTATAGAGCTGCTGAAGCATTTTCTCGATATATTGCATATAGGCAGGGGTAACCTTGACCGACAAACGATTTTGGTAATCCTCCCTCAATTTGTCTATCTGAGTTGTTTCCACCATCGGATTGACCCGGTAATAGGGCTGGAACCGCTTTAACGCACTATCCTGCTCTGCCTTTACCTGAGCATCACTCTTGTAGATGGGGAAATTGCTGGGTGCGGTCAACAAACCGTAACGCCAAGGTTTTCCTTCATAAAACTGATATTTGAACTTACCTTCCCTCGGGAAAAAGTAAGAAAGCAACAAGGCCGCTACAATAAAATAGATAGCCGGATGTACATTATAATTCTTTATACTCATAATAAATTGCTAATTTGGCCGAAATGTACAAAAAAAGTTTAGGAACAGAAAAAAAAGGCGTAATTTTGCCGCATTAAATTATCAAGATTGTTAAATAACAGAATAAAAATGATGACTCAAAGAAAAGTTAGAGTCCGCTTTGCACCCAGCCCTACGGGCGCGTTGCATATCGGAGGTGTTCGTACAGCATTATACAATTACTTGTTTGCCAAACAAAATGGCGGGGATTTGATCCTGCGTATTGAAGATACAGACTCCCACCGTTTCGTTCCGGGAGCCGAAGATTATATTATCGAAGCCCTGACATGGCTGGGCATTCATTTTGACGAAGGAGTGGGATTCGGAGGCAATTACGGTCCGTACCGCCAAAGTGAACGTCGTGAAATCTACAAGAAATATGTCGACCAACTCTTGGATTCAGACCACGCTTATATCGCATTTGACACACCCGAAGAGCTGGATGCCAAAAGAAAAGAGATACCCAACTTTCAATACGATGCATCTACCCGTATGCAGATGCGCAATTCATTGACTTTATCAACTGAAGAGACGCAAGCTCTGATTGCATCCGGACATCAATATGTAGTCCGTGTAAAGATAGAGCCCAACGAAGATATCCATGTGAACGACCTTATCCGCGGAGAGGTAGTCATCAATTCATCTATCTTAGACGATAAGGTATTGTATAAATCGGCAGACCAGCTTCCTACCTATCATTTGGCAAACATCGTAGACGACCATTTAATGGAAGTAAGCCACGTTATCCGAGGCGAAGAATGGTTGCCCAGTGCGCCGTTGCACGTACTACTGTATCGTTACTTCGGCTGGGCAGATACCATGCCTCAATTCGCACACCTCTCCTTGCTGTTAAAACCGGAAGGGAACGGTAAGCTGAGCAAGCGCGACGGAGATCGTTTAGGATTCCCCGTCTTCCCACTGGAATGGCATGATCCCAAGAGCGGAGAAGTTTCATCCGGATACCGCGAAAGCGGATATTTGCCGGAAGCTGTTGTCAACTTCCTGGCATTATTAGGCTGGAATCCGGGTAATGACAAAGAAGTCATGAGTATGGACGAACTCATCCAAGCTTTTGATTTGCGCCATTGCAGTAAAAGCGGAGCCAAATTCGATTATGAAAAGGCCAAATGGTTCAATCATCAATACATCCAGATGAAAGACAACAAAGAAATCGCCGCGCTCTTTATGCCTATTCTGGAGGCTCATGGGGTAAAGGCCGAACCGGCTTATGTAGAAAAGGTCGTAGGCATGATGAAAGATCGGGTCAGCTTCATCAAAGATTTATGGCAGACCACCTCTTTCTTCTTCGTGGCTCCGACAGAATATGATGAGAAGACCCGCAAGAAACGCTGGAAAGAAGATAGTGCGGCCCAATTGACCGAATTTATTGAAGTACTACGCGAACACGAACCTTTCGATATCGAAAGTACGGAAAATGCGGCTAAAGCGTGGATAGAAAGCAAAGGCTATCATTTAGGCAACATCATGAATGCCACACGTTTAGCTTTAGTCGGCGAAGGGAAAGGCCCACATATCTTCGACATTACCGAAGCATTGGGCAAGGAAGAGTCCATCCGCCGTATTCAACGGGCTATTGAGGTTTTAAAGTAATGGGAAACACCCGCGAACGACATGTACAGCATACTCATTCACTTTTATGCATTCATCGTATCGCTCATCGCTCCTTTCCACAAGAAAGCGCGGATGATGCGTGCGGGGCAACGGAAAACGTACGGGATTTTACGTGCCAACATACAACGTGGAGAGAACTATATTTGGTTTCATGCAGCTTCTTTAGGAGAGTTTGAACAAGGTCGCCCTATGATGGAGAAAATCAAAGCCTGCTATCCGCAGTACAAGATTCTGTTGACCTTCTTCTCTCCATCAGGATATGAAGTCCGAAAGAACTATCAGGTAGCAGACGTCATCTGCTACCTGCCTTTCGATACGCCATGCAGAGTAAGCAAATTTCTGGAATTGGCACATCCCATAGCTGCTGTTTTCATCAAATATGAGTTTTGGGGAAACTATTTGAAGGAACTGAATAAGCGGAATATCCCGACATTCATCATCTCTACCATCTTCCGGCGTGAGCAACTCTTTTTCCAATGGTTCGGAGCTCCTTACCGCAAAATGCTGTCCTACTTCACCCATCTCTATGTGCAGGATGAATACTCGAAGAAGCTGTTGGCGGAATATGGGATAACGAATGTCACCCTTGCCGGAGACACCCGTTTTGACCGAGTACAGGATATCCGGAACGCGGCCAAGGAATTACCGCTGATCGATCTATTCGTTCACACCCGCTCCGGAGAGAAAATATTGACTCTGGTAGCCGGAAGCTCCTGGCCACAAGATGAATCATTCCTGATTCCCTATTTCAACCGGCATCCGGAAATGAAACTGATCATCGCGCCTCATGAGATTCATGCGGAGCATTTATCCGCGATTGAATCTTTACTGAAGCGTCCGGCAATCCGGCTCTCCCAAGTACAAACAGCAGCCGATCTGTCTGATAAGGAGTGCCTCATCATTGATTGTTTCGGAATGCTTTCTTCGATTTACCGGTACGGAGAAATAGCCTATATAGGCGGAGGCTTCGGAGCCGGAATCCACAACACCTTGGAAGCAGCCGTATATGGTGTTCCGGTCTTGTTCGGTCCCAAATATCATAAATTCAAAGAGGCAAAAGACCTGATTTCCGTAGGTGGAGGCTTTACGGTACAAAACGGGAAGGAATTTGAAGCCCAAATGGATGAACTGATTGCCCACAAAGAGAAATTGGAACAGGCCGGTAAGGCATCCGGAGATTTTGTACACAATCAAACCGGAGCAACCGATCTGATTCTTCCGCAGATTATCGCACAACTAAAAGTCTAAATTCAACCCAAATCGATCATTAGACCGCTCAACGGTTCTTTTTTTCTGAAAGAAAGCTCTTCGGGCATTTTGCCTCCTTCTGCCAGCATCTTGCTTCCCGGCTTGCCTTGACGTAGCCCGCTACGCCTTCTGCAAGCCGAAAAGCAA
>DWYO01000182.1 GCA_019118725.1 Candidatus Parabacteroides intestinavium
GTTGGAATCAAATGGAGATCATCATCGTCAGGCGTGGTATGGATGTGCTTGTTGTCCCAGTCAGATATCTCGCTTTTTGCCTTCAATAGGCAATTATATTTATGGCATTTCTAAAGATGCTTTGTGGGTTAACTTATATATAGGGAATACTACTGATGTGACTATAGATAATACTGAGGTAACGTTGCATCAAGAAACAAATTATCCATGGGATGGAGTGGTTAAGTTTACTGTATCTTCTTCTCAACCGGTAGATAAGAACTTGAAGATCCGAATACCGGATTGGTGCAAGGAGTATACTTTGGCGGTTAATGGGGAAAAGGTTAATCACAATATAGAAAAAGGCTATGCTGTCATTTCAAGCTGGAAATCGGGAGATGTGATTACATTGAACATGGATATGCCGGTAGAAAAGGTGTCTGCTGATCCGAGAGTAAAACAAGATGTCGGTAAACGGGCTATTCAACGTGGACCGTTGGTGTATTGCTTGGAAGAAATTGATAATCAAAAAGATTTTAGCCAATTGATCATCAATAAAGATACTCGTTTTGAGGTGTTGGATAAGCCGGAATTATTGGATGGTGTAAAAATGATCGAGGCTACAACAGGTGGGCAACACATGTATTTGATACCTTATTATGCATGGGATAATCGTCAAGCCGGTAAAATGAAAGTTTGGATAGATTATCAAGAATAAGTATCTTCGCTTGTGTATTTTTCATTGTATCATTACTTAAACACAAAAAGACAGACCATGAACAGAATTAAGACTATTCTATTGGCATCGATGGCTTCGGTTATGGTGGCCCAGGCCGGGAATGAGCAGGAGGTTGTATCGGGGAACTATTTGAATAATCGTCAGCCTTTGTTGCAGAAGGATTATATTGAGTTGCCTTTGGGTGCAATACGGGCTGAGGGATGGATGCAAGAGCAATTGATTCGGATGAAAGAGGGGATGACCGGACATTTGGATAAGGTATATGAGCATGTGATGGGTGCCCGTAACGGTTGGCTTGGCGGTGATGGTGATGTGTGGGAGCGCGGTCCGTATTGGATTGACGGATTGCTTCCGTTAGCTTATATTTTGAATGATGAGGTTTTGGTGGAGAAAATAAAACCTTGGGTGGAATGGGCGTTGGCGTCTCAAAAACCGAACGGGTATTTTGGACCGGACACCGACCGGACACCGGAACCCGGATTGCAACGGGATAATGCGCATGACTGGTGGCCGAAGATGGTGATGCTGAAGGTGTTGCAACAATATTATTCGGCTACGGAGGATGCACGTGTACTGGATTTCTTTACCAAATATTTCAAGTATCAGTTAGCGGAACTTCCCAAGACTCCATTAGGCCATTGGACTTTTTGGGGGGAGCAACGCGGAGGTGATAATCTGATGATGGTGTATTGGCTTTATAATATAACCGGAGATAAATTCTTGTTAGATTTGGGGGAGTTGATTCATAAACAGACTTTCAATTGGACGGATGTATTTTTGAATCAAGACCATTTGAGTAGGCAACATAGTTTGCATTGCGTCAACTTGGGACAAGGTTTCAAGGAGCCGGTAGTTTATTATCAACAGAATAAAGATCCGAAACAGATTGAGGCTGTAGAGAGCGCGGTTCATCAGATTCACAATACGATAGGCCTGCCGACCGGACTTTGGGGAGGTGATGAATTGTTACGTTTTGGCCGTCCTACGGCCGGTTCCGAGCTGTGTACAGCGGTCGAGATGATGTATTCGTTGGAGGAAATTCTGGAGATTACCGGTGAGGTGCAATGGGCGGATTATCTGGAACGGGTGGCTTACAATGCCTTGCCTACACAGGTGACCGATGATTATTCGGCTCGTCAATATTTCCAGCAATTCAATCAGGTGCGGGTTACCCGTGAATGGCGTGAATTCTCTACGCCTCATGAAGATACGGATGTAGTGTTCGGGGTTTTGACCGGGTATCCTTGTTGTACCTCAAACCTGCACCAGGGATGGCCCAAATTCGTACAAAACCTTTGGTATGCTACGGCCGATAATGGTATAGCGGCATTGGTTTACGCTCCTTCGAACGTAACGGCTAAGGTGGCCAATGGCATGGCGGTCAACATTCAGGAAAAGACCAACTATCCGTTTGATGAGACCATTCAGTTCCAAGTGTCATTCGCCGATAAGAAGGTTAAACAAGCCTTTTTCCCTTTCCATGTGCGTATTCCGGCCTGGTGTGAGCATCCTGTATTGAAAGTGAACGGAACACCGATACAGACAGATGCCTATTCCGGACAAATCGCACGGGTGAACCGGGAATGGAAAGCGGGCGATGTCTTGACATTAGAACTCCCGATGGAGGTAACGGTAAGCCGTTGGTATGATAATGGGGCGGTGGTTGAACGCGGTCCGTTATTGTATGCCTTGAAGATGAATGAGAAATGGGAGAAGAAAACAATGGAACCTGAAAAAGTACGCGAGTATGGCGAGTGGTATTATGAGGTGACTTCAGATACGCCTTGGAATTATGCCTTGTCTTCCCGTTCGTTTGAACCGGGTAAGATTCAGGAGAATTTCATTGTAGAGAAATCGGATAAGATTGCAGATTATCCGTGGAATATCGAGAATGCGCCGATTACCATCAAGACGAAAGCCAAACGCTTGAATAATTGGACGGTAGTGCGTGGTTCGGCCGGTCCGATTTCTTTCTTTACACAACAAGGCAATGATATGAGTGATGAGGCGGAGACCATCGAGCTGATCCCGTATGGTTGCACCACGCTCCGCATTGCCGAGTTCCCTGTAAGGTGGTATTGATAACATAGGCACAATCGGGGAAGAAGTTCGGCATGAACGGAAACGAATATAAGCATAAACGGAATCAAAGATAGGCATGAATCTTTGGGGGAAAAGGCTTGCTTTTCTGCGCTTTGTTTTTATAGTAAAAAAAACTATCTTTGCGGGCGTTGAATCATTTAAGAAGAAATAGATTATGGAAATAGTAGTAAGTGGTATTCGTCCGACCGGTAATCTCCATTTGGGGAATTACTTTGGTGCCGTGAAAGGCTTTTTACAGATGCAACATGAGTATAAATGCCTGTTCTTTATAGCCGATTGGCATGCGTTGACCACCAATCCGCATCCGGAGGATATCCGCAAAAGCGCTAACACCATCTTGTCGGAGTATCTGGCTTGTGGCATAGACCCGGAGATTGCGCCAATTTATATACAGAGTGATGTTCCTGAAACCGCGGAACTTTATTTGTACCTGAACATGAATGCCGGTATCGGCGAGTTGATGCGTACTACTTCGTTCAAGGATAAGGCACGCCAGCAATTGCATATCGACCGGGTACATACTACGGAGGGCGATGTGGAGCATGAAATCTTCAACGAAGGCAACAAACATAGTGTGAGTGCGGGATTACTTACCTATCCGACCTTGATGGCGGCAGATATCATTATCCATAAGGCGGTTAAGGTGCCGGTCGGAAAAGATCAGGAACAGAACATGGAAATGGCGCGCCGGTTTGCACGTCGGTTTAATCAGACTTATGGCGTTGATTTCTTCCCCGAGCCGGCTTCGTTCTACTATTCACACAAGGCGGTTAAAGTGCCGGGATTGGATGGATCCGGTAAGATGGGTAAGAGCGAAGGAAATGCTATCTATCTGGTGGATGACGAGAAAACCATCCGGAAGAAGGTGATGAAGGCGGTAACCGATTCTGGCCCTACCGAACCGAATAGTGTGAAACCCGAACCGATAGCCAATCTTTTCACAATGATGGAAATCGTTTCGTCAAAAGATACTTACGATTATTTTAATGAGAAGTACAACTCGTGCGAGATCCGTTATGGAGATATGAAGAAGCAATTGGCGGAAGATATCAATAATTTCTGTGCTCCGATT
>DWYO01000183.1 GCA_019118725.1 Candidatus Parabacteroides intestinavium
TTTCTATTTTGACACAGCTCCTTAAAATTCTCAAGAAGCGTTATCCGAGGCTCGGACGGTACTAATTCTGTAGGATTGGCGTTATCGGAGATAATAAGGGCAAATGTTAACAAAGATGAGTCCGGAACTGATGTAGCCTCAAGTCCGACCTTATCTTTCATCGGTATTCTTTAATTCCCGATGGGAGATAGCAGCCTTTCGCTTTTTCCAGTGCCTGCTCCAGGTCGGCAAGCAAATCCTCGATATGCTCCGTACCGATGGAAAGCCGGACGGTGGAAGGGGTAATGTGCTGGGCTGCCAATTCTTCGGATGAGAGTTGTGAGTGTGTGGTGGTGGCAGGATGGATGACGAGGCTTTTCACGTCCGCCACATTCGCCAGTAAAGAGAAAATCTGCAACGAGTCGATAAACCGCCAGGCGGCGTCCTGCCCGCCTTTTATCTCGAAAGTAAAGATGCTTCCTCCTCCGTTCGGGAAATAGTGTTGATAGAGCGCATGGCAAGGATGCTCCGGCAGAGAGGGATGATTCACACGCTCCACTGCGGGATGACGGTGCAGGAATTCCACCACCTTGAGCGCATTAGCCACATGCCGTTCCACACGGAGCGAAAGGGTTTCCAGACCTTGCAAGAGCAGAAAGGCATTGAGGGGAGCCAATGCCGCCCCAGTATCCCGCAGCAGCACGGCACGAATGCGGGTGACGAACGCAGCCCGCCCTGCCACATGGGTGAAAACCGCCCCGTGATAGCAAGGTTCGGGATGTGCCAGCGTGGGGAACTTGTCCGGATATTCCGCCCAAGGAAACCTGCCTCCGTCTACAATCACACCGCCAAGCGTCGTGCCATGACCGCCGATAAATTTAGTGGCGGAATGCACCACAATGTCTGCTCCGTGCTCGATGGGACGGATAAGGAAAGGTGTGCCGAACGTATTGTCAATGAGGAGTGGTACATGATGGCGGTGAGCCACTTCTGCCACGCCGCGGATATCCGTCACCTCCGAGTTGGGATTACCGAAAGTCTCGGCAAATACCACTTTCGTTTCCGGACGGATGGCGGCATCAAGCGAATCAAGGTCGTTTACGGAGATAATGGTGTGAGTGATGCCCATTGCAGCCAGCGTATGTACAATCAGGTTATAAGACCCTCCATACAGGTTGTCAGCCGCCACGATATGGTCGCCGGGACGGAGGATGTTCTGCAAGGCATAGGTTATCGCCGCAGCACCGGATGCCACGGCCAACGCAGCTACGCCGCCTTCCAAGGCTGCCATACGGGTTTCGAACACAGCCTGTGTGTCATTGGTAAGACGACCATAGATATTTCCTGCATCGCGCAAGGCAAAACGGTCGGCCGCATGCTGTGCATCACGGAAGACATACGAAGCGGTCTGGTAAATGGGCACGGCACGTGCACCGATCGTGGGATCGGGTTGTTCCTGACCCGCATGCAACTGTAATGTCTCAAAATGAAGTTTCTTGTTATCCATAATCCATAATTATTTGTTCCAAGAAAAGAAATAAAATGTAGGCAAATCACACAATATATATGTAGATTTTAGAAAATATACCTATTTTTGCACCAGCTATTAGATGAAATGCATAACAAGATAGCCCATTTTGCACATGTAGCAGAATAATATTCTTCAGTAATGGATACATTAGACAAAACCGATTTGCAGATTCTCCGTACTTTGCAGGAGAATGCCCGACTGACGATGAAGGAGCTTGCAGCCCGTGTCAGCTTGTCTTCCACCCCCGTATTCGAACGTCTCAAACGGTTGGAGGCCAACGGATACATCAAGAGATATATCGCCGTGCTCGATGCGGAGAAACTGGGCAAGGGATTCGTTATCTTCTGTCACGTCAAGATGGCACGGCTCAACCGGGAAATAGCACAGGAGTTCGCACAAATCATCCGTGGAATCCCGGAAGTGACTGAATGCTATAACATCTCCGGCAGCTTTGACTATCTGCTCAAGATTCATGCACCGGACATGAAATATTACCAGCAGTTCGTGCTGAACGTACTGGGAACCATTGAGCACCTGGGGTCGTTGGAAAGCGTCTTTGTGATGGACGAGGTTAAACATGAATATGGGGTGAATGTGTAATCTCACCTTGTCCCTCAGGAAGCCGCAAACCCATTTCACCGAATCTTATACCGATTTTACTGAAATACCTGTCGCGAAGTAATGTCTTTCAGAAGATTGCCGTATTTTTGAGCAATCAAATTAAAATGTGAACAAGTATGGGTGAAATATTGGATTTGAAGACGATACATGACTACAACAAGTTTCTCGGTCTGGAGACACTGAACCCGCTGGTGGGCTTCGTCGATTTCTCGAAAATAGAGGTGCTCCCACACCGCTGCAAATGCTTTGGCTTCTATGCCATCTTCCTGAAGGAGAAGATTCACGGACCTATCACTTATGGACGCAGCAAGTACGACTATCAGGAAGGCACATTGGTGTTCATCGCCCCCGGACAGGTAGGAGGCATCAACGATGGCGGCGAGACTCTGCATCCGCAAGGTTATGCCCTGTTGTTCCATCCCGACCTTATCCGGGGTACATCGCTGGCACGGAAGATGAAGGATTATACTTTCTTTTCTTACGAAGTGAACGAAGCCCTGCACATGTCGGAACGCGAACGGCAGACCATCTTCAACTGCTTCAACGAGATAGAGGAAGAGCTACAGCACAGCATCGACAAACACAGTCGTGCAATCATCACCTCCAACATCGAAGTCCTGCTCAACCATTGCCTCCGTTTCTACGACCGTCAGTTTGCCACCCGTGAGGTTATCAACCACGATGTCCTCACACGTTTCGAAGAACTGTTAGTCGGCTATTTTGATTCCGACAAGCCTGAACAAATTGGTCTACCAACCGTAGCGTGGTGTGCCGACCAGCTCCATTTCTCCGCCAACTATTTTGGAGACCTTATAAAAAAAGAAACGGGCAAATCTGCCATTGAGTACATTCACTTCTCCATCATCAACCGCGTCAAGGATTTGCTGGCAAGCACGAACAAGACTGTAAGCGAAATAGCTTACGAAGTCGGGTTTCAATACCCACACCATTTGAGCCGGATGTTTAAAAAAGTGGTGGGGTGTACGCCTAACGAATATCGGATGCAAGAAAGGGTGGTATGATACAACGAATAAGAGAGTTGCATTCTTTATCCCCCTCTCCTTTCATATCTTCTAAAAAAATAGACCAATATCCAAAAGCCAAGGAAAGCAAAAGGGATGCCGACCAATGCCGGATAACGATAGTCTAATCCGGCTTCTATGGGCAATCCGCCGCAATAAGCTCCTAAGGCATTGCCTAAGTTAAAAGCGATCTGAACGCAAGCGGCACCCAGCAGTTCTCCCCCCGGCGCATAACGAATAATTGAAATTTGTTGCGGACTACTTACCGCAAACAACCCCATTGTAACCAGGCAGGTAAACACAACGGCCAAGAACGGATAGGGAGAAAGAAAATATAAAGCGATCAGACTTACACAAATAAGACCTTGCATAAAGGCCGCTACCCTACCCGGAGAATAGGTATCGCTCAATCGTCCGCCCAAAAGGTTTCCAATAACCATACCTAATCCGGCAAGAACCATCAACCCGGAAATCACCCCCGGTTTAAATCCGGCTATATTGACCAGTACAGGATTCACATAGCTATAAAAACTAAACGCGCCTCCATTGCCCAATAGAGTCGCACCCAATATCAACCAAGGAGCCAGATGCTTGAAAAAACGAAACTGACCTTTGAATCCGGTATCCGGAAGAGGCGCAATCTGAGGAACCCAATGAAAAATGCCATGCAACACGATGAATCCCCAGAAAACAACCAAAAGGAAAACCAAACGCCAAGAAATAAATGTGCTCAAAAAGGTTCCTAACGGGACCCCAACAAGATTGGCAAACGTCATGCCGGCAATCATAATCGCCACCGCTAATGACCCCTTCCCTTTATCCGCCAATTTGTCCGCTACAATAGAAGCTACCCCAAAATAAGCTCCATGAGGCAAGCCGGATATGAAGCGTGCCACAAGCATCATACCATAACTGGGAGAGATGGCCGCACACAAATTGCCCGCCATCATCAAGGCAACCAATAACATAAGGATCTGCTTCAACGGACGAGTCCGGAGAAGCACCAACATCGGCGCGCCAAAACACACACCCAACGCATAAGCCGCAATAAAATGCCCAGCATCCGGAATCGAGACCGATAATCCTCGGGCTACATCCGGCAAGATTCCCATCATCACAAACTCGGCTATGCCCAGGCCAAACGTCCCGAACGATAACGCGATCAAACTCTTCTTCATGTACCCCCTATACTTATTTGAAATAAGATTTAGTCCAGGTATATACTTTGGGAGATTCTTTCAGAAATGGTTTCAGCTTCTCTTGTATCTCCTTGTCTATATATTGCGGAGTTGTATAGATTTGCGTCAATGTATAATTGTCCGGGCTCAATTTATATTCAAACAAGTCCATATCCAAACGCGAGGTAGACTCTTGAAATGCAATAGACTCCTTATCCGCATCCTCCCGGATAAACCATCCGGCCGGAACCGGTTCCAGCAGATCCTTCGCATCCAAGGGTTGCCAATCCGGAGAGAAGAACGCAATGCGGCTATCGGGAACCGGAGCCTTTACCGTTACGACCTTACAGATTACAAATGTATTATTGACCAAAGGCAAAAGCTTCAATTCAACGGTAGTCCGTTCCGTTGACTCCAGCAACAGGTAATCGTTAGTCAACTTCACCAGTCGGGATGTCCCATTCATATTATTCTTCAATTGCGCTTTTTCGCCCGATTTATACAAATCCACCAAATCTTTCCGCCAAGCATCTTCCAATTGCGGAACATATTCGTCCGGCATAGCCACAAATACCTCCGCCATATCTTGTGCCTTCAGCTGAAAAGCCCAAAACACCAGCCACACAATCATCAAAACCCGTTTCATGTTTTTATTCATTTTTTATCTGTTCATTTTTAAGGAATTCACCCTCAACGTGTTCCCAAATAGAGGAATATCATTCCTATCAATACCAATATCAAATCGAGCACCTTGCTCTTCAGATTCTTCTCATGGAAGAACAACGCTCCGGCCGCAAAGGTAACTAAAACATTGCTCCGACGAATCATCGAAACGATAGAAATCATCGAATCGGGATAAGTCAACGCATAAAAATACACCCAATCCGCCACACAAAGGAATATGGAGATGAAGATGATATTCCAACGCCATTGGAAAGGTGTAGTCGTTTTGCGCCGGGGAAACCATAAGAACAACAAAACACCCAGCATCATCAGGCACTGATAAATATTAAACCACACCTGAACCGTCATGACATCCAAATCCCGCATCAGATGCTTGTCATACAACCCGCTCAATGCGCCAAGAATTACCGAAAGCACCGTAAAATAAATCCACTTGTTGTGTGTGAACCGGATTCCCTCTTTCTTCCCCGAAGAAGAGAGCAGATAAAAGGATGCCACGGCAAATCCCACACCTATCCACTGGTACAGGTTCAATCGTTCGCCAAAGATAATCAATGCCCCCAACAACGTCAATACCGGTTGCGTCGCTTTTATCGGTCCGGATATCGTCAGAGGCAAGTGCTTCAAGGCAAAATAGCCGAATATCCACGAAGACAATACAATAACCGCTTTGATGAATACCGCCACATGGGTCTGGAAAGACACATGCGGAACATAAAACAACGTCCCGTCCAGACAATCCGTTGCATACGAAAGCACGATGAACGGTAAAAAAAGCAAACTACTGATCAAGGTGTTGAAGAAGAGAACCGGTATAACGGCATTCCCGTTTAGCGACATCTTCTTATTCACCTCATAACAGCCTAAGAGAAAGGCCGAAACAAATGCTAATATGAGCCACATATACTATAAAAAGATCTTTTCCGGATATTCTACATTCACCAGATAGAGCGCATGACCCGGAGCGGAAGTACCCGCCCTACCCCGGTCTTTGGCCTCTATTACCGCACGGAAACCGGAGAGAGAGAGTTTTCCCCGGCCCACCTCTAAAAGCGTCCCTACAATCGCACGTACCATATTCCGCAAGAACCGGTCGGCACGGATAGTAAAGACCCATACATCGCCCTCCTGCTTCCAGCCAGCCTCCATAATGCGGCAATTATTGGTTTTCACATCCGTATGAAGCTTACTGAAGCTGGTGAAGTCGGTATAGTCAAACAGGATTTTGCAAGCCTCGTTCATCAGCTCGAAATCCAATTTCCCGATATAACGATACACCAGATCATAATTGAACGGATCCTTCTTTGACGTAAGGTAATAGTTGTAGGTCCGCGAGGTCGCATCAAACCGGGCATGTGCCTCGGGAATTACCGGTACAATCCGCTCAATGGCTATATCTTTCGGGAGCAAGCGGTTCAGCTTATCTGCCAGAAAAGGCAAATCAGGAACAGCCTCCTCCGAATCAAAATGCGCCACCATCTGCCGGGCATGTACCCCGGCATCCGTCCGCCCTGCCCCGACTATGGCTATCGTCCGGCGTAAGATCGTAGACAAAGCCTCTTCAATATTTTGCTGTACGGTAATTCCATTCGGCTGGATTTGCCATCCGCAAAATGATTTACCATTATAACTAAGGTAAATAAAATATCTGTTCACGTAAGATTCTTTTTAGACTAAAAAACGATGCAAAGGTACAAAGTTTTCGTGCGCATAGACAATTTGTAACAAAAAAATAGTATATTTGTACTTTAATCTAAAGCATAACGTATGTTAGAATCATTGTTGCAGACTTCTTATTTCGCCCTATTTCTGATTATCGCATTGGGCTTTATCCTTGGTCGGATCAAGATTAAAGGATTATCATTAGACATTTCCGCCGTAATTTTCATTGCTTTGCTCTTCGGGCACTTCGGGGTTACAATTCCGAAGGAGTTAGGGAATATCGGATTAGTACTTTTCATTTTCACTATTGGCATCCAGGCCGGCCCCGGATTCTTCGATTCATTCCGTTCGAAGGGAAAGACATTAATCATACTGGCCCTTCTGATTGTAGGTTCCGCCAGCATAGCCGGAGTAATCTGCAAGTACGCGTTCGGGCTGGATACGGCCAGCATTGTCGGGCTTATTGCCGGAGCATTGACCAGTACACCCGGTCTGGCCGTAGCTATCGACACGACCCAATCCGCTTCGGCCTCGATTGCCTACGGTATCGCCTACCCGTTCGGTGTCATCGGTGTCATACTCTTCATCAAACTATTACCTAAGATTCTCCGCGTAGACCTGCAGGCCGAAGCCAAGCGTCTGGAAGAGGAACGGAAAGGCCGGTTCCCGGAATTGCAACGCGCCACATTCCGGGTGGAAAATGAAAAAGTACTGAACAAGACGTTGGCACAACTTCAAATCCGGAATATGACCGGTGCCGTGGTGTCACGCATCAAGCATAACGACGAAATATCCATGCCTCGGGCAAACACGGTGCTCCACGAGGGCGACTTGATTCGGGTCGTAGGCAACAAAAACTCGATAGAGCAGGTGAAATTGCTGATAGGAGAACAGGTAAATGGGGATATTCCCTTCACGAAAACCCAGGAACTGCAATCTCTCTTGCTTACGAATAAGAATATCATAGGCCGCACGCTGGGCGAACTGAACCTGCAAGGGAGCTTCGGATGCACCGTGACACGGGTCCGCCGAAGCGGTATTGATTTGTTGGCGGAATCGAACTTGGCCTTGAAATTCGGTGACAAGCTGATGGTGGCCGGAGAGAAAGATAACCTGAACGAGCTGGGGCAATTCGTCGGGAATAACGAGAAAGCCCTATCCGACACCGACTTTTTCCCGATTGCGATGGGTATTGTGTTGGGTGTCCTGTTTGGAAAACTGAACATTTCGTTCTCGGATAGTTTTTCTTTCTCACCGGGACTGACCGGTGGCATCCTGATGGTTGCCTTGATATTAAGTGCCATCGGTAAGACAGGACCGATTATCTGGAGTATGTCCGGCTCGGCCAATCAGCTATTACGCCAATTAGGGTTGCTCTTGTTCCTTTCCGAAGTAGGCACCTCGGCCGGAAGCACGCTGGTATCTACGTTCCAGGAAAGCGGATGGACCATGTTCGGCATCGGAGTCATCATAACGCTTGTCCCGATGATTGTAGCCCTTGTCTTCGGATATTGGGTATTTAAAATAAACATACTGGATCTGCTCGGCTCAATAGCCGGAGGCATGACCAGCACACCGGGACTTGCCGCGGCCGACTCGATGAGCGATAGTTCGGCTCCCAGCATCGCGTATGCTACGGTCTACCCGATTGCAATGGTATTCTTGATCCTATTTATCCAAATCATAGCCGGAATTATATAAAAATAACGCAAATCATTTTGCTAACAAAACAAGAACAATATTGACAATATGCTCCAAATTGGCCCTACAGGATAACGCCTGTAGGAAAAGAATTCGGAGAAATAGCGCGAAAAAAGGGCTTTTGAGGGCGAAAATCAGAAGATATTCGCCCGATTCATGCCTAACTTTCCCGGAATTGCATGCGAGCAATAAACGAAAAGATGCCTATATTTATCGGAAAAGATAGGCACAAACCGGAAAAGCCATCGGTTATTTGTGAAAAAACAATGGATTTCCCGCCCGAAATCCGGGAATTTCGC
>DWYO01000184.1 GCA_019118725.1 Candidatus Parabacteroides intestinavium
ATGTATGCGTTAGCCTAGTTTTTTGTGTTGCTTTTTACTTTTTTACAGTTTTGAAATATGAATTTCTCAGTTAAATTACTATTTTTGTAACGATTTTTTAAGCGGATAGAAAACACATTCACCAGATAAAACACTTTTATTTTTTTCGTTATGGAAAATTTGGAAACAGGATTATTACTAATGGTCGTTGGAATGGCGACTGTTTTTGCCATCTTGCTAATCATATTATTTAGGAAAAGGATTAATCCTTTTAGTCAATAAATATGCGCCGGAAGAAGTGGTCGTAAAGAAACAACGCCCATCTGCCGTACCCCAAACGCCGAATGCCTCACCCGGTAGTATATCTGCACAAGAGACAGCAGTCATCGTTTCGGCAATAAGCATGACAACACGTGGCTTAGGAAAAGTAATCAAAATAGAAAAATTATAATCAGCTATACATTAATATTATATCATGAAGAAAGAAATCAAATTCAGTTTGGTCTTTCGTGACATGTGGCAATCTGCCGGAAAATATGTTCCGCGCGTAGACCAATTGACCAAAGTAGCGCCAGCTATTATAGAAATGGGCTGTTTTGCCCGAGTAGAAACCAATGGTGGTGGATTCGAACAAGTCAATCTGTTGTTTGGAGAGAATCCGAACCGGGCTGTCCGTGAATGGACAAAACCGTTCCACGAAGCCGGTATTCAGACGCACATGCTTGACCGTGCCCTGAACGGATTGCGCATGAGTCCTGTTCCGGCAGATGTACGCCAGTTATTCTACAAGGTAAAGAAAGCGCAAGGGACCGATATTGCACGTACCTTCTGCGGATTGAACGATGTCCGTAATATCGAGCCTTCCATTCATTATGCCAAAGATGCCGGAATGATTTCACAATGCTGCCTGTGCATTACGCATTCGCCGGTGCATACCGTAGAATATTATACCCAGTTGGCTTATACCCTGATTGAAAAAGGAGCAGACGAAATCTGCATCAAAGATATGGCCGGAATAGGTCGCCCGCATAGTTTGGGGCAGATTGTGGCCAATATCAAAAAGAAATATCCCGACATTCCGGTCCAATACCATAGTCATGCGGGGCCCGGTTTGAGTATGGCTTCAATTTTAGAGGTGTGCGAGGCCGGATGTGATTATATTGACGTAGGTATGGAACCCTTGTCATGGGGGACAGGTCATGCCGATGTATTGGCGGTCCAGGCCATGCTGAAAGATGCCGGGTTTGTGGTTCCGGAAATCAACATGAAAGCCTATATGAAGGTACGCAGCCTGATTCAGGAATTTATGGACGATTTCTTGGGATTGTACATCAGTCCGAGAAACCGGATGATGAATTCGTTGCTGATCGGCCCTGGACTTCCGGGCGGAATGATGGGAAGCCTGATGTCTGATTTAGAGAAGAACCTGGAATCAATCAACAAGAACCGCCAGAAACAAAACAAACCTCTGATGACGCAAGATGACCTGCTGGTTAAATTGTTTGAAGAGGTGGCTTATGTCTGGCCACGTGTCGGATACCCTCCTTTGGTGACTCCGTTCAGCCAATATGTGAAGAATCTGGCCTTGATGAACGTTATGCAGATGGAAAAAGGCAAAGAGCGCTGGAGCATGATAGCCGAAGATATCTGGGATATGCTTTTAGGCAAGGCGGGCCGTCTGCCCGGTAAGCTGGCCCCCGAATTGGTCGCTAAAGCCAAAGAAGAAGGCCGGCAATTCTTCTCCGGAAATCCTCAGGACAATTATCCGAATGCCTTAGATATTTACCGCCGGAAAATGAACGAGAAACATTGGGAAGTGGGCGAAGATGAGGAGGAATTGTTTGAATATGCTATGCATCCGTCTCAGTATGAAGCTTATCGATCCGGAAAAGCCAAGGTTGAATTCAAAGTAGATGTGGCTAAGCGCAGAGCCGAGAAGGAAAAGGCTTCAGCTCCGACTACCGAAGTCGCGCTTCCGAAAACTCCGCAAACAATGACGGTCAATGTAGATGGCCAGAACTATCGGGTTACGGTCGCGTTTGGCGATACGCCCAATATGCCGGCTCCGGCACAAACCCCAGCTCAACAAACGCCCACACCGGCTCCGGCAGCCCCGGCACAAGGCAGCAAAGAGGTACTTTCTCCGTTGGAAGGTAAGTTCTTCTTGATAAAGAACGCCTCCGAAACGCCTTTGAAGGTAGGAGATTCTGTACAGAAAGGCGATGTGATCTGTTACGTGGAAGCTATGAAGACATATAATACGGTACGTAGTGAATTCAGCGGAACAATCACGGCTATTTGTGTTAATCCGGGTGATTCCGTTTCAGAAGATGATGTATTAATGCTTATTCAATAATGAACGAAATTCTCCATAACTTATATGAAATGACTGCGTTCAGCAATATTATTGCTGAACCGCAGTTTCTGATTATGTATGTGATTGCTTTTATACTCCTTTATCTGGGTATAAAAAAGCAATATGAACCCTTATTGCTGGTACCTATCGCTTTCGGAGTCTTGCTGGCCAATTTTCCGGGAGGAGAGATGGGGGTTATCCAGGCAGACGAGAACGGGATGATTAATGTTCATGGAGTGATGAAGAACATTTGGGATATGCCTTTGCATGACATTGCGCATGAGTTAGGTCTGATGAACTTCATCTACTATTTGCTGATCAAGACCGGATTTTTGCCTCCGATCATCTTTATGGGTGTAGGAGCCTTAACTGATTTTGGTCCGATGTTACGCAATCTGCGCCTTTCAATTTTCGGAGCTGCCGCGCAATTAGGTATCTTTACGGTGCTGATTGTCGCTATATTAATGGGCTTTACCCCCAAGGAAGCCGCTTCTTTGGGTATTATAGGAGGAGCAGACGGGCCAACCGCCATCTTTACAACAATCAAACTGGCCCCTCATCTGCTGGGCCCGATAGCGATTGCAGCTTATTCTTATATGGCTTTGGTTCCGGTTATCATTCCTTTAGTGGTGAAGCTTTTATGCACTAAGAAAGAACTTAGCATCAACATGAAAGAGCAGGAAAAGAAATTCCCGTCTACTACCGAAATCAAGAATCTACGGGTACTGAAAATTGTTTTCCCAATTGTAGTTACCACGCTGGTAGCCCTTTTTGTTCCGACCGCAGTGCCCTTGATTGGTATGCTGATGTTTGGTAATCTGGTAAAGGAAATCGGCACCAACACGTTGCGTTTGTCAGACGCGGCTTCGAACAGCATCATGAACACCGCAACCATCTTTTTGGGTCTTTCTGTAGGAGCGACAATGACTTCTGACGCATTCCTGAATTGGACGACAATAGGCATCGTAATCGGCGGATTCCTGGCATTTGCCCTTTCTATTGCAGGGGGTATTCTCTTCGTAAAAATAATCAATCTATTTACCAAGAAGAAAATCAATCCGCTTATCGGTGCCACTGGACTAAGTGCTGTACCAATGGCATCACGCGTAGCCAATGAAATCGCCTTAAAGTATGACCCGAAGAACCATGTACTCCAATACTGCATGGCGAGTAACATTTCCGGTGTAATCGGTTCAGCCGTAGCTGCCGGTGTATTGATTTCATTCTTAGGATAAATCATACTGTGTACACTATATAAAAGGAGCTGTTTTTGATTTTATTTCAGATTTTTCTAAAAATCAAAACAGCTCCTTAACAAAGCGATTTCAAAGTATATTGTTCAAAAGTCAGAATTTGTCTCTAAAGAATTGCCCTATTGCTCAACAATTCTTATTTTTGCAGAAACGAGCACAACTAATAAATTATTAACTGAAAACGAGTGACTATGAAAGAATGGCGCGATTGGTTTTACTTCTCTTCCGGAGAACGTCGAGCTTTGACGTTTCTTACCTTATTATTAATCGCAACCTGGATTGCTTTATGGATTACCGACAAGGAGGCGAAACAGGAAACCGAAGCGTTAATGACGGAGATTGATATACCCCAAGATACCATCCGGGAAGCTACTCCCCTGCCGGAGAAGCCACTCCCCCGAAAAGATTTCCGCCAACCGGAAGTTCCCCCCAAACCCAAAGAGGCAAGGGCTTTCCATAAACCTTTCTCTTCCAATCAGAGAAAATCCATATCCAACAAATATCCGAAAGGGACAATAGTCGAACTGAACGGAGCGGATAGTCTGACCTTGCGCAAGATTCCCGGCATCGGTGAAGCTTTTTCACGCCGGATTGTCAAATACCGCGACTTGTTAGGAGGTTTCTATACAGTCGCTCAATTGGCCGAAGTTTATGGCATAGATAGCGATCGCTATGCCACTTTGGCTCCTTGGTTTAGGGTGGATACGACCTTGATTCGTCCGATTCATGTAAATCAAGCCGACTTCCGCACTTTGATTCGTCATCCTTATCTGAATAAGCCACAAACCACCATACTATTAAAGTTAATCAAACGCAAAGGCAAATTGAATGGATGGAATGACTTGCGGCTCTTGGAAGAGTTTACTCCGGAAGACCAGGAACGTTTGCACCATTATTTATCCTTCGAATGAGGAGCTTTTAACTTCCCGGTTTTTTCTTTATACAATTGTTCGATCCACGCACAGGCCGTCTCCATAGGGAGTGTCCCAGTGTTAAGCATCAGGTCATAACGATGCGGGTCTCCCCACTTTTCATTCGTATAATGCTGGTAATGATTTATGCGACTTCGGTTTGTGCGAAGCACCTCTTCACGTATATTGTCCGACTGAAGATGGTATTCCTTCGTACAGCATTCACAAGCATCCTCTAAGCTGGTATAACAAAACACTTTAATAATCGATGCGGAAGGGAAATCCCGCAGAATATAATCGGCACACCGTCCGATAATCACACAAGGCTCCTGACGGGCAATCTTTCGGATAATACGGCTTTGAGAGACAAAAAGAGCATCGGCTGAAGAAAGACTTTTCTCTATTGGTGCCTCATAATCCTGCAAGATAATATGCAATAAATAATTAGACGAAACGCGCTGTTCGTTTTCCGCAATATATTTTTCCGGCAGATGGCTCTCTTGAGCCACCAAGGCAATCAAATCCTTATCATAAAACTTAATGCCTAACTTCTTGGCAAGCATCTCTCCCAAGACACGTCCGCCACTTCCATATTCACGGGTAATCGTTACAATGATAGGATATCCTTGAACCGGCTGGCGTTCCACTTGATCCGATGCCATGAACAACCATTTGTCGAATATTCTCCAATAAGGAAACAGGAAATGGGAGATCGGCCCCACTATCAATGCTGCTATTACTGTGCCTTCACGCACACCTTCAATAGACGGCAAGAAACACAAGCACAATATACAAGAGATGGACACCAAGGTAACATCAAAGCAAACTTTGACAAAACCAAACTCTTTCCGGACAAACTTCGCTATAACCTGCACCAGATACTCCCCTGTCACCATCGCCACATTGGCCTTTACCTCCCAACTGATCCCGATTCCCAAAATGAAGCACCCGATTAAAAGGACAATAACCTTCGCCCCATAAAAGGTCGGATCCAGCCATTCGAGCAGGTGCATGGATACATCGATAAACGCGCCGAAACACAACGTTACAGGTACTTGAGTAAGAAGTTCAAAACGCTTTTCGTAAATCTCCTTCCGCTTCATCAAAGCCATTTCCAACAAGATAAAGCCAAAGTTCATGATGATGGTGTATTGTCCCATTGTCCCGGGCGTAAACAAGCTCAATACATACGGGACACTGGATATCGGTGAAGTACCCAACAATGCTTTGGTTATAACCGCAATACTAAATGCGTTTACAAGTACGGAACAAAAAAACAATGTATATCTTCTGACTAATTCCTTTCTTCTCATAGGCTATTTCTATAACAGTGCGAAGTTAACGATTATTCGTTAAATAAATGTGGAATTAAACATTATTATCATGCAAACCCGTTGTACGCTTGAAAATAGTTTCTACCTTTAACGCGAAACATTCATAATCTTTTATATCATGGAATCAGCACTTTTCTGGATTGTGCCTGTATCATCGATTATAGCTTTGGTACTGGCGTGGTATTTTTACAAACAAATGATGCGCGAAAGCGAAGGTTCTCCCACTATGATCAAAATCGCTTCGCATGTACGGCAAGGCGCAATGTCTTATCTGAAGCAACAGTACAAGATTGTCGCGCTGATCTTCTTATGTTTAGTTATTCTGTTCTCGATCATGGCTTACGGCTTCAACCTGCAGAACCATTGGGTTCCGATTGCGTTCCTGACTGGCGGATTCTTCTCCGGATTATCCGGTTTCTTAGGAATGAAAACGGCTACGTATGCTTCGGCCCGAACCGCCAATGCAGCCCGGAATTCGTTGAATAAAGGCCTGCGTGTGGCATTCCGAAGCGGAGCTGTAATGGGATTGGTTGTAGTAGGCCTGGGGTTGTTTGACATCTCCTTCTGGTATCTGCTATTAGAGCAGTTTATTCCAGAAGATGCCATGAACCCGACGGCCAAACTCTGTATAATCACCACCACGATGCTAACCTTTGGAATGGGAGCTTCCACGCAAGCTCTGTTTGCCCGTGTCGGTGGCGGAATCTACACCAAAGCCGCGGATGTCGGAGCAGACTTGGTCGGAAAGGTAGAAGCCGGTATTCCGGAAGATGACCCGCGTAATCCGGCCACGATTGCAGATAACGTGGGCGATAATGTAGGAGACGTAGCCGGAATGGGGGCCGACCTGTATGAATCGTATTGCGGTTCTATCTTGGCAACCTCGGCATTAGGTGCTGCCGCCTTTATCGGGACCGGTGATGTAGACATGCAATTCAAGGCAGTAATTGCTCCGATGCTGATTGCGGCAGTAGGTATTCTGCTCTCTATTATCGGTATATTCTCTGTAAAGACCAAAGAAGATGCCGGAATGAAAGATTTGCTCAAATCGTTGGCTAAGGGAACAAATCTCAGTTCGTTGTTAATCATTATCGCTACCTTCCTTATCTTAAATGCATTAGGATTAGATAATGCGAACTGGATAGCCTGCTCGGTAGTTATCGGATTGGTAGTTGGAGTAGTAATCGGCCAATCCACCGAATATTATACATCCCAGTCCTACAAACCGACTCAACGATTATCAGAGAGCGGTAAGACCGGGCCTGCCACGGTGATTATCTCCGGTATCGGGTTAGGTATGATATCCACCACGATTCCCGTTATAGCGGTAGTAGTCGGTGTTATTCTTTCTTACTGGTTCGCCTCCGGATTCGATTTCGCCAACATCAATATGGGATTATACGGGATCGGTATTGCCGCAGTCGGCATGTTATCAACATTAGGTATTACCTTAGCTACAGACGCGTATGGTCCGATTGCAGACAACGCAGGCGGAAATGCAGAGATGAGCGGACTGGGAGCAGAGGTACGCAAACGTACTGATGCCTTGGATTCCTTAGGAAACACTACCGCGGCCACCGGAAAAGGTTTTGCTATCGGTTCGGCAGCACTGACGGGATTAGCTTTATTGGCTTCCTATATTGAAGAAATCCGTATCGGATTAGAGCGGATCGGCACGGCCATCTTAGAATTACCCAACGGAATAGAAGTTCAGATACACGATGCAAGCTTTACAGATTTCATGATGTATTATGATGTCACATTGATGAATCCTAAAGTTTTGTGCGGTATTTTCATCGGAAGCATGATGGCGTTCCTCTTCTGTGGATTGACCATGAATGCCGTAGGGCGCGCTGCTTCACACATGGTAGAAGAGGTCCGTCGGCAATTCCGTGAAATCAAAGGCATCTTGGAAGGGAAAGCAGAACCTGATTATGCACGTTGTGTACAGATATCCACCAAAGGCGCACAACGGGAAATGGTATTCCCCTCTTTGTTGGCAATTGCCGCACCGATCCTGACCGGTGTCATCTTCGGTGTTCCAGGCGTAATCGGATTGTTGATCGGCGGATTATCTTCCGGGTTTGTTCTGGCAATATTCATGGCTAATGCCGGAGGCGCATGGGATAATGCCAAGAAATATGTGGAAGAAGGAAACTTCGGAGGCAAAGGCGGAGAAGTTCACAAAGCTACAGTTGTGGGCGACACCGTTGGTGATCCGTTCAAAGACACATCTGGTCCGAGCCTGAACATTCTTATCAAACTGATGAGTATGGTGGCTATCGTTATGGCCGGCCTGACCGTCTGCTGGAGTCTATTTTAAACCCAAATCGGTCATTAGACTTTGGGTTAAAGTTAAAAGCGGAGTGTATCGAAATGCGGATTTTGCTACACTCCCTTAAGGTGCGTCAGAATGGGTAAGATGCAAGACGCTGAGGGTGAGGGCTAAGGAGTTTACTCGTGTAAATGACTGTAGCCCTCATCCCGAAAGCAACGAAGCAGATTGCCCATTATGACACTCCGTCTTTACTCTTGTAAAGGAGAATCTATAGCCTCTCCCACCCCTTTTGCCGCCTCCAGCAAATTCCCCTCGGTAACCTGTGTAGGGGTATGAGAAAATTCCGGAATATTGAAGGAAAACAAAGAACGATCATAATAATCGGGTGATTCTTGAGGTAAAAGGAATGGTTTCGAACAACGCCCTTCCCCATCCACATGGACCAAGAACGGGCGTGTAAACAGGCCATCCAATCTCCGACTGGCAAACACAAACCAGCGGCTATTCCGGCTCCACGAATGGTAACTCTCCACATCCGAACTATTCACTCCCGGTAACGAATCGATGGCTCCGGTCGTTAAGTCCAGCATATACAAATCCGCATCCTTATGCCAAATGGAGAAATTCCCATAATCGGAAAGTGTATAAAGGAGATATTTCCCATCCGGCGATACCCGTGGGAACTTCGCGCTCCGCCCTTCTGTATGCGCATTGTACAATGTATCGGGAGTCTCTCCTAATGCCCCGGTTGCAGGGTCAAATGCGATCCGTAGCAAACTATATTTCACTTCGCGGTACCGGTCCGGCATCTTGACGGAATCAGCCGAGCAATAGATAAGCGACTTTCCATCCGGAGTAAAAGCCGGGAAAGTCTCGAAGTGTGCGGACGAACTTAAAAGAGGAGCAGAATAAACTCGTTTCTTCGCTACATCATAAATCACGACATCCGACTTTTCATCATAAACTTCTATCCGGTTCGGGGAAGAAAAATGGAAATCCTGATGGGTCACGTTGGTCGAAAAAGCAATATATCTTCCCGAAGGATGCCAATAAGGATAAACCAAAGAGGTGTTTTTTCCATCGGGCATCCAATTGATTTTCTCGACCTGTTGATGATCTACCAAATAGGTACCTCCATATCGGCTACGCTGGTGGAACAACATCCGCTCACCTTGATGGGCACAGAAGGAATGGCAATTCATACAACTATTGTTAGTAACCTTGTTGGTTAATATCGGCTTTTCAACAAAGTTTTCAACCGAACGCTGATAAATCCCCATCTCCTGCCACATCCGATATCCGGGGAATATCCGCCGATAAGTCAAATAACCATCTACCGAATCCGGAGATACATAAATAGGGAATTTCTTTATTTTCCAACCACTTACCTCATCTTTGAAATAAACAGAAGCCTCAATAGCTCCGCCACTTGCCTCTTGCAACAGGTTTTTCCACGCTTTCATCGGTATGTTGAAAACTCCGTTCTTTGCCTTTACGACAACCTCCTCATCTCCGGTTTTCAACCGAGTTATCCCCTGCATCTGTTCATTCGGAAGCCGGAAATTCAAGGGAGCGATATTCACCGGAACCGTCACTTCCTGATAATCCGGGAACAACCCGACTTCGCCCGGTTCCGCCTCGTGGGGAATCTCCGGCTGGCAAGCCGTCAGCAAGGAAATACAACCTACTATATAAGTCAATGCCTGTTTCATTTTGCGCTATCCTGTTGATCTTTGAAAAGTTTGAAATAATAATAAAACCAATACGTGTCCCCATACTCCCGATAAACCGCCTGCATATTGACATCATTAGCGGAACGGATAGCAAGGACCTTTTGGAATTGCCGGTAACGTTTTTCTATTTCCGGCGCAATGACCGGCACATACGAGGAGTCAGCCGGCGATTTATCCAGCATCAACCAAGCCTCCTGAAAATGGCGGGGCAACTCCTTCACACCGGAAGTGCGGGCAAACGAATGGAATTTCTCCAATTTCTTATCCAGCAAATAGTAACATCCCAAATACTCCCACCCGATACTTTTCGGAGGATGAACCGTCCACAACGAATCGGTCGTCATCAACGAATAAAGCTGATCCCTTTTTTCCTCCGGAATGCATTTGCCTCTTAAATCCGGATTCTCCTGCATCTTCTCCGGATTCTCCAGATAAACAGAATACTTTTTGGCCCAATCCCGGTAGAATGGAGCCGTTTCGAGTAGCTTCAAGTATTTGCGAGCCAACACCTTTTCGCCCCGGATCAGATTAATCTGCACCAAACGTTGCATCATCCGCGCACTTCCCCCACGCTTGGATTGGGTGATCGCGTCCATCGCATAGCTCTCCGCCATGCCCAAATCCCCGATGGTAAAATGAATATCACACAACATCTTGGTCATCAACAAAGACTGGTTCCAGGGCAACACCAGACTTTTGGCTCCACGCTGGTCAAAAGCAAAAAGCTCATCTGCCAATTTCCCTTTTTGAGCCAAAGCCAAATTAAGGTAATTCAAGCTGATATAATCCCGTATTTCCCGTCCTTTATAGCGATGGATAATCGCATCCCATTGCCGTTCATGCGCCAGATAGGCCAGCTCATCCATCATCCGGTTCTGAATATCCCATTTGTCCGGCATACAATATCTTCCGAATCCGGCCGCTCCCAAAAGGAAAGCTCCAGTCAGTCCCACCTGCATCCAACGGTTCCGGGTATTCAGACGCGATAATAAAAAGGCGAGCGACAATACTCCCGCCAGCAGGACAACGACCAATACCCATACATAATAAATATAGTAATGAGGTTGTAATTGGATTTCCAAATACTCCTCCGGGCGGAATCCTTCAGACAAAGGAACCGGG